>JAFOMV010000199.1 GCA_017418765.1 Ruminococcus sp.
AAGGATTACTGGCACGGTCAGCTTGACAACTTCAAGGTAGATACTCCTTCCGAGGAATTCAACAACATGATAAATGTATGGAACGCTTACCAGTGCTTCATCACATTCATATGGTCACGGGCAGCTTCATTCATCTACTGCGGCCTGAGAAACGGCTACGGCTACCGTGACACAGTACAGGATATACAGGGTATCATCCACCTTGACCCTGAAATGGCAGCAGAGAAGATACGCTTCATGCTCTCAGCTCAGGTAGACAACGGCGGCGGACTCCCGCTTGTTAAGTTCAACCACAACGCAGGCCACGAGACCTGCCCTGACGAGAACGACCCCAACAGCGTTTATGCAAAGGAAACAGGACATCCTTCATATCGTGCTGACGATGCTCTCTGGCTGTTCCCGACTATTGCAAAGTACCTCGGTGAAAGCGGAAACAAGAGCTTCCTTGATGAGGTTATCGTTTACGCTAACGGCGGTGAGGATACAGTTTACGATCACCTCAAGAACGCTATCCGCTTCTCTATGGAGCGTCTTGGCGATCACGATATGCCTGCCGGTCTTCACGCTGACTGGAACGACTGTCTCCGTCTCGGCGCAAAGGGCGAATCCACATTCGTTGCATTCCAGCTTTACTACGCTATGAACGTTATCCGTGACATGGCTAAGGATAAGAACGACGCAGACTATATCAAGTACATCGACGAGGCTCAGGCTAAGCTTGCAAAGACTCTCGAAAAGTGCTGGGATGAGGACAGATTCATTCGTGGTATCCGTGAGGACGGTACTATCGTTGGCGCTAAGAAGGATCCCGAAGCTAATATGTGGCTCAATCCACAGAGCTGGTCTGTTATCTCAGGTTTCGCTCCGAAGGACGAGGCTGACAAGGCTATGAACAGCGTTCACGAGAGACTGAATACTCCATACGGCGCTAAGCTTCTTGATCCTCCGTATAAGAAGCACTACTTCGACGGCGCTCTCATGCACATCTTCAACGACGATACCAAGGAAAACGGCGGTATCTTCTCACAGTCACAGGGATGGCTCATCCTTGCTGAATCACTTCTCGGCCACGGTGACCGTGCATTCGAGTACTTCATGGAAAGCTCACCTGCTGCAATGAACGAAAAGGCTGAGGTAAGAGTTATGGAGCCATATGTTCACGGTCAGTTCACTGAGTCAAAGGCTTCACCATTTGAGGGACGTGCTCATGTACACTGGCTCACAGGTACAGCTTCAACTGTAATGGTAGGCTGTGTTGAGGGTATCTGCGGTATGAGACCTGACCTGGGCGGACTTACGATCGCTCCTTCTATCCCATCAAAGTGGGACGGCTTTAAGATCGAGAAGAATTTCCGTGGCAAGAAGCTGAACATCAATATCGACAATTCTGCACACGTTCAGAGCGGCGTAAAGGAGATAACTCTCAACGGCGAAAAGCTCAGCGGCAATTATGTACCTGCTGATAAGCTGAAGGATGTTAACGATATCAGAGTAGTTCTTGGATAATAGCGGGTTATAGATTTTGCCTATAACCGATAATAGTAAATAAGTAATCCCCTGCATATCAGATTCCTATTGATTTGCAGGGGATTTTATATTATAATAATATTATTGAGCGTGATCCGTCGGAATTTTTATGGGTCATGCGGACATATCTTTTCAGGAGGTCAATATGAAAATTGAGACAAAATGCCTGCACGCAGGCTACACACCTAAAAATACAGAACCCAGAGTTGTACCTATAGTACAGAGCACAACTTATGTATATGATTCAACAGACGATGTTGCTGCTGTATTCGATGATCCTACAAAGAGCCTTATCTATTCACGTTTTGAAAATCCTACAGTTATGGCTGTTGAGGAAAAGATAAACGCTCTTGAAGGCGGTATCGGTGCTATGTGTACATCAAGCGGTCAGGCTGCTTCACTGCTCTCACTTCTCAACATTTTAAAGGCAGGCGACAGCTTTATCTCAACTGCAACTATCTACGGCGGCACTATCAACCTTTTTGCTTTTACTCTGAAAAAGCTGGGCATCGAGTGTATTTTCGTTGACGCTGATGCTTCCGAGGAGGAGATACAGAAGGCATTCAAGCCTAACACAAAGGCTGTTTTCGGTGAGACACTCGCTAACCCTGCACTCAGCATTTTCGATATCGAGAAGTTTGCTAAGATAGCTCACAAGAACGGTGTTCCGCTTATAATCGACAATACATTCCCTACACCTATACTTTGCAGACCTTTTGAATTCGGTGCAGACATCGTAGTTCACTCCACAACAAAGTACATGGACGGCCACGCTGTACAGGGCGGCGGCGTTATCGTAGACAGCGGTAACTTCGACTGGACAAACGGCAAGTTCCCTGAGTTCACGGAGCCTGACGAAAGCTATCACGGAACTATCTACACTAAGGCTTACGGCAAGGCTGCTTACATCGTAAAGGCAAGAATGCAGCTCATGAGAGACTTCGGCTGCTATCCTGCTGCACAGTCAGCATTCTACCTCAATCTCGGACTTGAAACACTTCCTATCCGTATGAAGCAGTACTGCGAGAACGCTCTTACAGTTGCTAAGTTCCTCGAAGCTAATGACAAGGTAGAAAGCGTAAACTATCCCGGACTTGAAAGCGACAAGTATCATGAGCTTGCTAAGAAGTACCTCCCTGACGGTACAAGCGGAGTTATATCCTTTGTTATCAAGGGCGGCAGAAGCGCAGCTGTAAAGTTCATGGACGCTCTCAATCTTGCTTCAAACGAAGTACACGTTGCAGATATCCGCACCTGTGTACTTCATCCTGCAAGTGCTACACACCGTCAGCTGACAGATGAACAGCTGGTTGCAGCAGGCATCAACGGCGGACTTGTACGTCTTTCAGTGGGTCTTGAGAATATTGACGATATCCTCGATGATCTCAAAGCAGGTTTTGCAGCTATATAATGCTGATCTACTGAACAACGCAGACAGACGGTATAAATCCAGTCTGTCTGCGTTGTTTTTCTTTCTGTGCGAAAGCACGCCTGAGTCATCTGCCTGCTATTGTGCTGTAGTATAATGCAGAAGTTTACATTGCCTTAATACAAAAATGCCCCTGACAGAGCGCTCCACGATATATCAACACCGGGAGCCCATGTCAGGGGCATATTATATATGAGTATTTATTATTCTACGGAAATAATGTAATAGTAGACAGGCTGTCCGCCGTTTACCAGCATTACTTCTATCTTATCGCCCAGCTTGGACTGTATGGTCTGCTGGAGTTCTTCGGCATTCTCCTCTGTAACATCTGCGCCGTAGATAAGTGTAACGTAGCTGACATCGCCCTTAGAGAGCTTTTTTACGAGTTTGACGGTAGCCTTATTGATATCCTTTTCGGTAAATGAGAGCTTACCGTTATCAAGTGCGAGTATTTCGCCTTCCTTTATCTGGTGACCTTCAAATTCAGAATCTCTTGCGGCAAATGTGATAAGGCCTGTTGAAACTTTCTCGAAAGCCTTTGTCATATTTATCCTGTTTTCGTTAAGTCCCTGTGATTCGTCGAATGCCAGCATAGCGGCGATTCCCTGTGGGATAGTTCTTGTCTGGAGTACGCATACCTTTCTGTCGGTAAGCTTTACAGCCTGTTCTGCGGCCATGATTATATTTTTATTATTAGGAAGAACGAATACAGTCCTTGCAGGAGTTTTCATGATAGCACGGAGAATATCATCAGTGGATGGATTCATAGTCTGTCCGCCTCTGACAACAACATCCGCACCTAAGTCGGTGAACATAGCTTCAAGTCCGTGACCTGCTGCAACTGCCACGAAACCGAAGTCCTTTTCGGGCTCAGCGGGAGTAAAGCCTTCCTCGGCAGCCTTAGCGTCCTTGACCTTATTTTCGTGCTGTATACGCATATTCTCTATCTTCGGCTTAGGGTCATTGATGAAATAACCGAATTCCAGTGCCTTCTGCAAAGCCTTGCCCGGATTGTCGGTATGAACGTGGACTTTGATTATTTTTTCATCGTCAACTACAACAACGCAGTCACCGATAGTTTCAAGGTAAGCACGGAGAGTAAATACATCAGGGCATCCCTCGTTTTTCTCCAGCATAAATTCTGTGCAGTAAGTATAGGTTATATCATCATCATATTCACTTACAGCTGTACGGAATGAGTCGTTATTCTGCTCATTTTTAACGGCAGGCTCCTCGGATACAGCTATCTCACCGCCGCTGAATACAGCAGTCATTGCCTCGAAAATTATTACAAGTCCCATACCGCCTGCGTCAACAACGCCTGCTTTTTTGAGCTGCGGCAGCATATCTGTAGTTTTTGCAAGGACACTTTTAGCCTCGGCACAGACTTCCTGCCAGAAAACGACTTCATCGTTGGTCTCGGAGCATATATCTCTTGCCTTGACAGCGGCAGCCTTTACGACTGTCAGTATTGTACCCTCAACAGGCTTCATAACAGCCTTGTATGCAGCTTCAACGCCCAGTTTGAGAGCTTTGGCGAAGTCCTCACAGCCAGCTTCATTACAGCCTGCAAGGCCCTTTGAAAAACCTCTGAATATAAGTGAAAGAATAACGCCTGAATTTCCTCTTGCGCCTCTCAGAAAAGCAGAAGCAGCCGTAGAGGCAACTTCAGAAACGGTTGCTTTATCATCGAGCCTTTTCAGCTCAGCAACGGAATTGCCGATGGTCATGGACATATTAGTACCTGTATCACCGTCAGGGACAGGGTATACATTAAGCTCATCCACTTCACGTTTTCGGTTGCCTATGGTAACAGCAGCCGAGATAATTGCGTTTCTGAGCATAGAACCGTTTATCACAGTTAGTTCCTCCAATTCTGTATTATAGTGAACGCCAAATGAGATCTGACTTTTACTATAACAAATGATTTAAAGTGCGCCGCATATCAGAAAGCTGAAGTATGCTATATGCGTGCCTATATATGATCAGGCGTTCATTTCGTCAACATATACATTGACTTTATTTACATGTATGCCTGTAGCTTCCTCAACTGTAAATCCTACCTTATGGGTTATACTGTTAACAGCAGCAGTTATGTTAGTACCGTAGGTGACCTTGATATGCAGGTCAACTGTGAGTCCGCCGTCCTTATCTTTACGTATGAGGACGCCCTTGTTTTTCCTGAATGCTTTGCCTAAAGTAAGAGCTGAAACCGCTGAACGAAAAGCAGATGTATTGCATACGCCTGCAACGCCAAAGCAGTCAGTAACAGCATGGATGACGAGCTCAGTCAGGTAATTATCGGATATATTGATCTTGCCGATGTGGTTTTCAAAGCCTACCACGGGCGATCCCTCCTCTTTATCATAATATGCAGCCTAAGAATACGGCTGCTTACTATCCGCATGATATTCATGCAGTGTTGCCTTAACCATTATAACACAAACATAACTAAAATACAATAGACTAAATAAAAATTTCACAAACTCAGCGGCTGTACAGCAAATATAAAGATAGGGGAGAGCATTTCATAAGAAAAGCTCTCCCCTAAAGTATTCATGTTATTGCCGCCGAAAGGTGCGGAAATAATTTACTGATACTGTGATGTAAGGCCGTAGAGTTCCTCAAGGGTAGTATCTCCGCCCATTTCATGTATCTTTTTTGAAACTGCTGAACCAACATAGCGGATATGCCAGGGCTCATACTTGTAACCTGTTATAGCCTGTTTTCCTTCGGGATAGCGGATTATGAATCCGTATTCCCAGCAGTGCTCAGCGAGCCAAATAGCCTCGGGAGTGCCTGCAAAGGAATCATCGATCGTGTTGACGTCTATAGCAAGTCCTGTCTGATGCTCTGAATGTCCGGGACGAGCTGAGAAAGTATCAGCTGTTTCGGTACCGTATTTATTGACATAGTTGTTGTATATCTGTTCCTGATAATCGTATGAGCGGTAGCCTGAGGAAAGATATATATTGATTTTATCCTTAGCTGCGCCTGATACAAGCTTGTAGAACCAGTCTGAACAAGTGGGGTCAAGATCGCCGGGATCGTAAGTATCAGGGAGAGCGAATGTCTTGTTAACTATGAGAGTATCGCCTTCATAGTGTGCATCTGCAACATTTATCCTGGATGGAGCAGGAGCCTCAGCCACATTTGCGGACTGAGGCTCTGTAGCGCCTGTGTTATCTGTAGTAGCCGGCTGAGTGCTGTTCTGACCGCCGCCTACGTTTACCCTGATCTGTACTTCCTGAGAAGGATCACCGGCATCTCTGAGGATGATGAAGCATGAACCTGTAGAAACGGCCTTGATGTTGCCCCATTCGTCAACTGTAGCGATATTCTCATCGCTTGATGACCACTGTTCGTTCCATTCGCCTGAGCCCTCAGGGTATTCCTGTACCATAGGCATTTCAGTATCGCCTACTTCAAGGTCAAAGCTGTACTTATCGAGTTTGAAATCACTGCTGTTTAAAGGAGCAGTGGCTGGTTCGGTAGTTGTGACCATTGTAGTTGTAAGTGCAAGGTCGGTAGTAGTTGTAGCGACGGTAGTAGTTGTAGTTGTAGTTGCAGTTTTTTTCTTGCCGCCTGTGCCGCTTGCTGAGCAAGCCTTAGCCAAAAGTAAAACGAGGATAAGAACGAGGGAAGCTATCACGCATAAAGCGATGAGCTGTCTTTTTCTTATAGTTTCTCTGGATGCCCTTTTTCTTGGGCGTTCTTTATCAAAATCTCTGTTGTCCATCTTTAAAAGAATCCTTTCTGAGATATATTAGAACCTGCGCTGAAAAGCTGATGCATCATTATCA
>JAFOMV010000200.1 GCA_017418765.1 Ruminococcus sp.
CTTGCCGTCGGTGTATTTCTTGATATATTCTGCAAAGTTATTCAAAGCAGACGCTCCATTTCTTTAGTAAGTATGCTCCTGAATTCCTCAGGCAGCAGATTTTCGTCATTGAATGAGCCGCAGTATTTCTTGTTGATACTGCCGATAGTCTCAGGATGATAAAGTCCCCTGTCCTTATACTCCCTGAAAAGCAAAGGAAGCGGAACATCGTTTGCTTCATATTTTTCAATAGCGAGAGAAACTGCAAGGTTCACCTCGTCGATACTGCCCACACATTCAAAGGGCTTGTGCAGTGACTGTCCGATAAGTTCGATGAAGTATTCCTTCATATTCTCATCGTTAAGCAGGTCCTTTCCAAATACGCTCCTCAGCTTTGAAGGCGAAAGGAACGGTGAAAGGATAAGGCACACGAACAGGCACTTAGGGCACTCTCCGCACCATATATCAGGCGATACCTTGCTACCCAGGTTGCAGCTTCTGAATACGGGCAGATACTTTTCGTGGGATACGAACATCTTAGCTATCTGGAATTCAGAAAGCGGTCTGAGGAAGCTGAAATAGTATACTCCCGAGCGAAGGTATTTCTCCTCGTAGGAGTGGAAATCCTGCTCGAATTCAAAGCTCTTGGAGTACTGGTGGTTAACGTCCTGACCTGCAACAGTGCTTTCATTGGCACTGGACTCATTGGAGAGAACGACGTATTTCAGTCCGTTGAGGTATGCAGTTATCTCTGCCGAAAATGCAACTATTGACGAAAACGGCGTATGACCGTTAAAATAGCCGTCGTTGTTCAGCTTGATAAGTGAACGGTCAAATTTGCGCTGAGAAATGATAAGTGCATCTTCGGAGAGACCTGCCGCCGCCACTGTTGCACTTATGGAACAGCGCTTGTTTATGGCGTAACAGCGGCATTTCATACCTGCTTGCGTGAGAGTTTCGATTGTGAGTGCTGAGTCTTTGCCTCCGCCGATAGGAACGAGACAGCCGCCAAGTTCACGGTGAGACTCGTTTTTACTGCTGAAGCTTCCGACAGGAACGATGTTCACGAAGCTTTCCGAGTCGGCGGAAATGCCGTTCACGTAGAAGAATTCGCCAAGTCCCAGATAGTAAAGCTTCTTCCACCATGTTATCTGCTCACTGTCAAGCTCTCCGCATTCCACTCTCATTTCAGGGGAGCAAACTGCTTTCCAGTAACTTACAGCCTCAGCCATGCCCAGCGAGAACGCCATACGCTCAAAGATAAGGTCATCCGCCACTGTAACTCCCTCAGGTTTTGCAAATACCCATGACGGGCTGAAATCCGCAAGTCCGGGGATGGAAAAGCTGTAGCCGATCTCTATCTGATCTGCTGTTTCATTTATAGTATATGATCTGTAGATAAATACAGGGTTTTCCGCCCTGAATTTTTCGTATTTATTCATCAATGCCTCCGTGGATCTGTCTCATTCACTTTTATTTTCACCTGATATAGACAGATAATGTTCTTTCAGCAGTCTGAATGTAGCAGGAGAAAGGTCATGTTCCACTTTACAGGCATCCTCAGCCGCAGTATCACGGTCAACTCCGAGGAACTCAAAGAATGCAGAAAGTATCTCATGTCGGTCATAGATACGCTCAGCTACTTCAAGACCGCTGTCGGTAAGACGGATATGGTTATCATTATCAACAGTTACGAGCCCTTCATCCTTCATTTTTTTCAGAATGATGGAAACAGTGGGACGGGAATATCCCAGATATGAGCAGATGTCGATAGCATGGACATCAGGCTGCTTCTTTGAAAGAATAAGTATAGTTTCAAGATAGTTTTCTACTGCTTCTGTAATAGCCATACGGATTCTCCTTTTCAGGTAAAATATATACTGCACCAACGTTATAAACGGCAGTGTATAATTAGTGGTATTATACTATTATATCATACCGCTTACGAAATTACAACCACTTTTCAGCAAAAAAATCAAAAACATCACATTGTGTTTTTTTGATCCAGTGCTTTACAAATCCTTCAAAATATAGTATAATCATAACTGAGGCTTTTTGATATCGTTCATGGCATATTCCATGAGCACCTCCCCTCTCTTTTCGTAAGAGCGGGATCATTTTTATCGGAGGAAAAATTATGTACATTACTTGTCTCGACCTTGAAGGTGTTCTCGTACCCGAAATATGGATAGCTTTTGCTGAAGCAAGCGGTATTCCCGAACTGAAGAAGACTACCCGTGATGAGCCTGATTACGACAAGCTCATGAACTGGCGTTTAGGAATTCTCAAGGAGCACGGTCTCGGTCTGAAAGAAATACAGGACACTATCGCTAAGATAGACCCTATCCCCGGCGCTAAGGAATTCCTTGATGAACTTCGTTCACTTTGTCAGGTCATCATCATCAGCGATACTTTCTCACAGTTTGCAACTCCTCTTATGAAGAAGCTGGGCTGGCCTACGATCTTCTGCAATTCACTGGAGGTTGCTGAAAGCGGTGAGATCACAGGCTTCAAGATGCGCTGTGAACAGTCTAAGCTCACCACTGTAAAGGCTCTCCAGTCCATCGGCTATGAGACTATCGCAAGCGGTGACAGCTACAATGACCTCGGTATGATCAAGGCAAGCAAGGCAGGTTTCCTCTTTAAGAGCACTGACCAGATAAAAGCTGATAACCCACAGCTCCCTGCTTTTGAGACATATGATGAGCTTCTCAATGCTATAAAGGCTGAGATAAGCAAATAAATATTATAGGCAATGCATTTTCAGTTCCTGACAGGACGCTCTGTTAATAAGCGTTATGTCAGGGACTTTTTTGCGTTTAACACAATTCTGACCGAAAAACTATCAGGGCAATACCGCACAAAGTTGTCAGGCGGGCTTTGTGCGGTGTTGCCTTAAGTTGCGTTAGTCTACCATATGGCAATAATAACAAAACCTTAAATAGGTATAATCACTATTTATATCAGTTATTAGATTCTAACATTCTGTCATTTATACAAATATTCTTCAAGCCTATTGACTTCGACATATGAATGGTGTAACATATGAATAGACGTTCATATGTCTGCTTAAAATCAATTATGGGAGGATATGTTATGTATCTTGAACTTGAAAATATCAGAAAGTCCTTCGGTGAAGGCGAAAACAAGAACGAAGTCCTGAAAGGTATATCCTGCGGCGTGGAAAAAGGCCACATCTGCGTCCTTCTCGGACCGTCAGGCTCAGGCAAATCAACTCTGCTCAACATCATCGGCGGTATAGACAGCGCTGACAGCGGCTCAGTAATAATCGACGGCGAAAAGGTAGAGAACATGAACGAAAGACAGCTTTCACTCTACCGTAGAAAACACATCGGCTATGTTTTTCAGTCCTACAATCTCATCCCTAACCTGACCGTCAAGGAAAATATCGAAGTCGGTGCGTATCTCAGCGACTCGCCCCTTGAACTGGATGACCTGATGAAAACTCTCGGCCTGTGGGAACACAAGGATAAGATTCCATCACAGCTTTCCGGCGGTCAGCAGCAGCGTACCGCTATCGGACGTGCGATAATCAAAAATCCTGATGTTCTGCTCTGTGATGAGCCTACAGGCGCTCTCGACTACAACACATCCAAGGAGATACTAAAGCTTATTGAAGATGTCAACCAAAAGTTCGGAAACACCATTATAATCGTAACACATAATGACGCTATCAAGCTTATGGCAGATCAGGTAATAAAATTCCGTGACGGCAATATCAGGAAGAATACCCTGAATGAGAAAAAGATCCCTGCCGCTGAGCTTGAATGGTAAGGAGGAGCATTATGAAAAATCCGCTTATGAAAAGACTTCCGAGGGAACTCCGCTCGGATATCGGAAAATACATCGCACTTTTTCTCTTTCTTACACTTGCTATCGGCTTTGTTTCGGGGTTTCTCGTTGCCGACAACAGTATGAAAATATCCTATGACAAGAGCTTCGACAAATACAATGTGGAACACGGTCACTTCATCCTCAAAGATGAGGCTGATGCTGAAATGCTCAATGATATCGAGGATGAATTTGACGTTACGATATATCCTCTGACCTACAGGAACAAGGAAAACTCCGAGGGACATACGATCAGGATCTACCCTCCCCGTGAGGATATAAACCGTGCAGACATCATGGAAGGCTCACTCCCCGAAAAGGATGACGAGATAGCCATTGACCGTCTTTACGCTGAAAATAATGATATCTCTACAGGCGATACATTTACTGTTGCCGACAAAGACTACACTGTAAGCGGTTTTATAGCACTCACTGATTACAGTGCTCTTTTCAAGAACAACTCCGATATGATGTTCGATGCTAATAAATTCACTGTCGCACTTGTAACTAAAAATGAATTCGATGATCTTTCCGAAGCTGGCACAGAATACTGCTATGCATGGAGAAACAGCGATAATTCCCTCAGTGATGACAAACAGAAAGACAAGGCTGACGATATCGTGAAGTATATCGCCGAACGTGCTGTCCTCACCGATTTTGTGTGCCGTCCCGATAATCAGGCTATAATGTTTACAGGCAACGATATGGGCGGTGACAAGGTAATGGTACAGACTCTCCTTTATATCGTGATGGTAGTCATAGCATTCGCATTTGCAGTTACAACCAAAAGCACCATTGAACAGGAAGCACCTGTTATAGGAACTCTCCGTGCTTCGGGATACACACGCAGCGAGATCCTTTTCCACTACCTTGCTATCCCCGTTGTGGTAACTCTCATCGCCGCTGTTGCAGGCAATATCATAGGCTACACCGCAATGAAGAACCTTGTAACAACTATGTACTACCACAGCTACTCACTCACTGCATATAAGACCATATGGAATGCTGATGCTTTCATCAGAACTACCGTTGTACCCCTGCTTATAATATTCCTTATCAATTTCCTTATCATCAGCTCATCGCTTTCCATCAGCCCTCTGCAATTCCTGCGCCGTGACCTGAGCAAGCGTCACAGAAAAAAGGCTGTAAAGCTGCCGGAATGGAAATTTCTCACCCGTTTCCGTACAAGAGTAGTTCTTCAAAATATGCCTGCTTATCTCACACTTTTCTTCGGCATTTTCTTTGCAAGCGTACTTCTTCTTTTCGGTATAATGTTCACTCCCCTGCTGAAAAACTTCAAGTCAGAGATACAGCAGTCGAAACTATCAGAATACCAGTACATACTGAAAGCCCCTGTTGAGACTGAAAACGAAAAAGCTGAAAAATACTGTGTACGCACTCTCAACAACACCTCTGACGAGGAAATAACCGTATACGGCATAAATAAAAGCTCCGATTATCTTACTGACCTCAGCTTCAGCAATGATGAAATATACCTTTCTGACGGATTTATGGAAAAGTATAGTATAAAGGACGGCGATAAGATAACTCTACATGACAAATACAGCCACGAGGAATATGAATTCACTGTAAAGGGGCAGTATCACTATCCCGCTACGCTTTGCGTTTTCATGAGCCGTGAACACTTCAATGACATTTTCGATAATGACGAGGACTACTTCACAGGCTATTTTTCAAACAAAAAGCTTGACGATATTGACGAAAACTTCATTGCAAGCACGATAACCGAGCATGACCTTACCATCATGGCTGACCAGCTTGAGGACTCGATGGGACTTATTTTCCCGTTTTTCGGCGGATTCGGTATAATTATATTTGTGCTTATGATGTATCTGCTGGCAAAGCTCATCATAGAGAAAAACGCTTCCTCAATCTCAATGATAAAGATACTGGGCTACTCAAACGGTGAGGCTTCAAAGCTATATAATCATGCTACAGCTATCGTTGTAATAGTGTCGCTGCTGCTTTCTGTAGTTCTCGGAAGCAGTGCTATCAGAGTAATATACTACACAATGATGAAGGAATATCCCGGCTGGCTCACTTTCTACCTTGCCCCCTGGGGATTTCCTCTGCTGATAGGCATAGGTATTATCTGCTTTGTGCTTGTAACCCTGATACTCAACAAAAAGATAAAGAAGATACCGCTTTCACAGGCACTCAAAAACATGGAATAAAATTCAAGGGACGCATAGTTTGTATGTGCGTCCCTTTATTATTATGAAATGAGAGTTTAAGTTTTCATGGGCGGTTATGGCGATATTTGGGGGCGCACACTGTGCGCCCCTACAAATGCGGCTCATTTTAAATAAAGCAAGGACCGCCAAAGGCGACCCCTACAAAAATGGACATTATCGATTCAGATACGTCCGCAAAGCGGACACAGCAATTACACAAAAATAGCGGATGACCTGAAGTCATCCGCCTTTTATCAGCCTGCAATAGCCATATTCGCTGCTTCTACAGCCTGATTGTATTGTGCGTCATTGCCTTCCTGTTCGTTTTCTACCTGATAGTCGGGAGTAAGTCCCACACCGTCGTAGCACTCAGACTTTGCAGTCTTGTACTTTGCTACGGTAAGAACTACCGCACCGTCTTCAAACTGAGTGGTAGCCTGCATTACGCCCTTGCCGTATGTCTTTACTCCTACCAGTGAAGCTTTGCCGAAGTCTTTGAGTGCAGCCGCAAACAGTTCTGCTGAACTTGCTGTGTTCTCATTGACCAGCACCACCATTGGCAGATCAATCTCGGATTCATCCGAATAAACGATAGTCTCTGAGTTGCCGTCCTTATACTCAGCTGTTGCTATAACTCCCTCGGGAAGAAGCGGATCGAGACAATCTTCAAGAGCGGGGATCTGTCCTCCTTTATTATCTCGTACATCAAATATAAGCGCCTTTGCACCGTTTGATGTAAGCCTTTCTACCGTTGCCACGAACTGATCGGGAGTATTCTTCTTAAAACCGCTTATCTTGATATAGCCGATATAGTCGTTTCTCATTTCGCCGCTGACTGTTTCAACTTCGATAGAACGGCGTGTGAAAGTATAGTCTTTGTCGATACCGTCACGGCGAATGGTCAGGCTGATGTCACTTCCCTCAATGCCTCTCATAGCCTCTACAGACTCATTAAAGCCTGCTGTAATAACATCAACACCATTGACTATAGTGATGATATCCCCGACCTTTACATCGGATTCAGCCACAGGAGAACCGGGAAGTATCTCCTCGATGCTGATATAGCCGTTTTCATCCTTGGCAAGAGTAAGTCCCAGACCTATGAGCTGCCCCTGATCCTCACTGAGTTCATCCATGTACTCATAATCACTGAGATAGCGTGAATAAGGATCATCAAGCCCCTGTATATATCCTTTGAGTATTCCGTCATTCAGCTCATTCTCATCAATATCACCATAGTAGTGATCTCTCACATAGCTGTCAAGCATCTGAAGCGAATTATACTTCTGTGCCTTTTCGTTTACATCCACAACCTTCTTATTAAAGCTTTTCAGCGAATAGAATGATGTGAGTATGAATGTAACAGCAGATGCAATAGCTATAAGGCTTATACAAAGCCCAAGACTTATCTTTTTATTCATTATACCATCACTTTCCTGAACGCAAATTCGGGCAGCTGTTATACTGCCCTGAATTCGATTGATTACAATAAAAAAACATAGATTTACAGGCTCGGCTGCTTACGCTTCAGATCGTTATGGTGAAACATAATTCTCAGGGTCATCGTATGCACCGTTTCGGCGCACCTCAAAGTGGAGATGTGCACCTGTCGAATATCCTGTAGAGCCAACATAGCCTATGACCTGTCCCTGTTCTACATACTGTCCTTCGGTAACAGCTACTGACTTCATATGACCGTAAAGAGTTGTATATGTACCGTCATGATATATCATAACGTAGTTTCCGTAGCCGCCTCCGCAGCCGCAGCTTCCTGATTTTCCGTAATCATGCGGACAGCTGCTGCATCCTACATGAACTGTGCCTGATCTTGAAGCAACTATCTTGGCGCCGTAGATACCTGCATCGCCTATATCTATACCATTATGTCTTCTTCCCCATCGTGGTCCGACGCCGCTGGTAATATAACGGAATCCGGGTACAGGCCACATAAAGCCTGATGAGCTTACTCTGCCGGCAACTGTATTTGCAGCCTGCTGAGCAGCTTGTGCTGCGGCGGCAGCGGCCTGCTCCTCAGCCTGACGCTGAGCTTCGGCAGCAGCCTGTTCAGCTTCTCTCTGCGCTTCTTCTGCTCTGCGTGCGGCTTCCTGTGCAGCAGCCTCAGCAGCAGCTCTTTCTTCAGCAGCGGCCTTTTCAGCAGCGATACGTGCAGCTTCCTCAGCGGCAGCCTTTTCTGCGGCAGCTCTTTCAGCAGCGATACGTGCGGCTTCTTCAGCAGCAGCCTTTTCTGCGGCTATACGCTCCTCCTCTGCCTTGCGTCTTGCTTCTTCTTCTGCCTTTCTGCGCTGTTCTTCCTCGTAGCGTCTCTGAGCTTCCTCAGCAGCCTTGCGGATCTGCTCCTTGATGGTATCTTCTTCCTTATCAAGTTCAGCATTTATCTGAGCAAGCTCATCCTTGTTCATTGAGAGAAGTTTCTCCTCAAATGAAAGTCTGTCGATCTCGCTCTGAGTATGCTGCATCTTGTCATATAAGCTGACCATTTCACCGGCTTTTGCCTCTTTGCTTGCCTGCTGCTGAGCGAGACTGTTTTCGAGCTCTGCCTTTTCAAGCTGGAGGTTCTGCTTTTCGGTCTCAAGTTCAGCCTTATACTTTTCCATAGTGCTTATCTCGCTGAGAATATCGTTGATGAGCTTCTCATCATTTGCAGCGATACGATTCACCATCTCAACACGTGAGAGCATATCATAAAAGCTTGCTGAACCAACAAGAATAGAAGCAAGCTGCTCATTGCCTGAAACATACATAGCGCAGAGTCTTTCCTTGAATATCTCTACCTTTGTTTCTATCGCCTTCTGCTGATCATCTATCTTCACTTCCTGATCTGCTATAGTCTGATCGAGGACTGCGATATTATTCTCGGCATTAGCGATATTTCCTGCTATCTGATCAAGCTCTGAATTGAGAAGATCGATGTTGCTCTGTATAAAGCCTATCTGTTCATTCAGTACATTCTGGTACTGCTGTTCCTTAGCCTTGTTTCCTTCAAGAGAACCGATCTGAGTCTCAAGATCAGCTATTTTCTGATTATTAGCTTCACGCTCCTGCTGTATCTCACTGAGAGTTTTAGCGTATACTTTCTTTCCGCTTCTGCTTTCAAAAGCTGTTGTATTTGTAATAAGTGCGATCGACAATGCGCTGCAAGTTACAAAAGAAAGAACTCGTTTTATCATTCTTAATTTTTTCATAGTACTGATGCGGAGTTTATGCCGCATCCTCCTTTCAAAAAACTATTTACTGAAAGCGGCATTTACCTCATAATTATGCCGTGGAACAAAAGCCCACGGCATAATAAAGAACTTGTTCTAAAAATTGCCATATATGGCGTTATTTATAAGGTACTGCCTTTTAAACGTCAATGTGTCTTCTTGTACTGATAACACTGCCCAATGCCCCTATAAGTGCGCCTGCAATGATGTAAGCAACCAATATCTGTATTCTTATCGATTCAAAGGGGATGATACTTCCTATACCGAAAGTGGACATAAGCATGGACTGCCCCACCAGCAGATTGTATACTGCTCTGTAAGCTGCCCACGTAATGAAGAATGCACCTACGCCTGCCACAAATCCTGTGACCATGCCTTCAATGAAGAACGGCATACGTATGAAACCATTTGTAGCACCGACGTACTTCATGATCTGTATTTCTTCACGGCGTGCAAAAACGCTTGCCTTGGTAGTATTTGAGATTATTATGAGTGATACCACTATCAGCGCAAGGACTATAGTACCTGCTACAAATGTTACCACCCTTCTGAGCTCTCTGAGGAACTCAGCTACCTGCGGCGATGATGAAGCGCTCTGTACACCTGATATAGCACCGATCTCCTCCGTAGTATCGGCAATTATATCGTTATTGTTTACTGTTACACTGAAGCCGTCAGGCATAAAGCTGGCGTCATCGCCGATATATCCTGTGAATATCTTCTCAGCATTGGGAAGGCTTGCTCTCTGTCTTGCAAGTGCATCTTCCTTCGGGATGAATTTCACAGTATCAACGTTCACCATTGACCTTATAGCTTCTTCAGCAGCTTTATTCTGTTCTTCAGTTGAACCGACTTCCATGATAACAGCTATCTCGTTCTGGCTTCCCAGACCTGCTATCATTGAATTGAGGTTCATATAAAACAGTGCTGCCATACCTACCAGCAGGAGAGATATCAAAAGAACGCAGTATGTTGCAAATGCCATCATTTTGTTCTTCCATATATTCTCAAAGCCCTGATTGGTAAGATATCTTATACCGCTTATTTTCATTTTGCTGCGCCTCCTTTGCTGTTATCGGAGGCACCTGCGGACTTCCTGTGTTTTTTCTTTTTATGCTTCTTCCCTGCTGCTTTTGGCTGCTCGGGAATTATCTCTGCCGCAGTTTCTGCGCTTACAGCATCATTTGCGATACCGGCGATCTCAGCTGCTGTTTCTGCATTTCCATTCTCAGATAATATCTCTGATATCTGTGCAGCCTCAGCCTCCTGCTGAGCTGTGACCTCTGCCAGCTTTTTCTCAGCCTCAGCAATGATAGCCTGAGCCTGTTCGTGTATTTCTTCTGCTGTTTCTTCCGGCTTATCTTCATAAGTTTCAGCAGCATAATACTCGTCTGTTTCCTCAGGGATATCCTCTGTTATGACAGATATGATATCATCAGGTGTCATATCGTCAAGAGAAATCGGGATATCTTCCTCTGTGTTTGCCACAGCATATCCCTCATCGCTGATCTCTGATACATTTGCAGCATTATCGATCTCTTTCAGGTCTTCTTCGTCGATGAAAGACCCTACCATAGTTTCGGCGGGGAATTCACTGCCGATCTCATCTGTTTCTTTTATCTCCTCCGGGAGTTCGCTAAGACCTGTGATAACGTTATCGTAAGCGATCTCACCGTCTGAGATATTGATTATACGTCCTCCGAAATGGCGGACAAGATCGTGTTCATGGGTGACCATGAGTATAGTTGTACCCTGGTCATTGATACCCTTGAGCAGTTCTACTATCTCGTAAGAAAGCTCAGGGTCGATATTACCCGTAGGCTCGTCGGCAATAATGAGCTGAGGGTCGTTGACGAGTGCTCTTGCGATGGCAACACGCTGTTTTTCACCGCCTGAGAGTTCGTCTGGGTAAGAATTCATTTTATCGTGGAGTCCTACAAGATCAATAACGTAGGAAACACGCTTTTTGATATGCTTTGTCGGAGCGTCTATAACTCTGAGAACGAATGCGATGTTATCATATACTGTCATAGACGGGATAAGTCGGAAATCCTGGAATACGAAGCCGAGAGTACGGCGGAATTCAGGGATCCTTTTCTTTCTGAGTTTGTTAAGGTTATAGCCGTTTACCACAACGCTTCCGCTGGTAGCGTCTATTTCCTTCAGAAGTAGTTTGATCATAGTACTCTTACCCGCACCTGATGAACCTACAACAAAGGCAAAATCGCCGTCATTGATACGCAGGCTGACGTTGTTGAGAGCGTCAACACCGCTTGAGTAGGTCACGGATACGTTTTTAAGTTCTACCAAAAGATTACACCTACCTTAAAATTTGGCTGTCAAGAAGCGTGCTGAGCCGCACATAAGAACTTAGAACTTGACAGGATTTGCTGACAGGTACTTCTTGACCATGAGAGCTATCTTAAAGATGATAGCATGATCGAATTCACGGAGGTCAAGACCTGTAAGCTTCTTGATCTTTTCGAGTCTGTACACGAGAGTATTTCTGTGTACAAAAAGCTTTCTCGATGTCTCTGATACATTGAGGTTATTCTCGAAGAATTTCTGTATAGTGAAAAGTGTTTCGTGGTCAAGTGACTCAATGCTGCCCACCTTGAACACCTCATGGAGGAATGTCTCACAGAGAGTTGTGGGGAGGTGGTAGATAAGTCTTGCTATACCGAGATTATCGTAGCTTACGATGACCTTATCAGTATCGAATACCTTTCCTACCTCAAGAGCCATCTGAGCTTCCTTGAATGAACGTGCAAGGTCCTTTACACCGACAACGGCTGTACCGATACCAACGTTTACTCTTGTGTAGAATTCGCTGCTGAGTGTGTCAGCGATAGAGCGTGCAAGCTTTTCGAGGTCTCTTGAATCAAGAGTACTCTTGAGCTCCTTGACAAGAACTATATCGCTCTCAGTGATATTGAAAACGAAATCCTTGTTCTTGTCAGGGAAAAGATTCTGGATAACGTCATAAGCTGAAATGTCATTGGCTGAGACGATCCTTATGAGGAATACAGCACGGCTGATCTCCGCATTGAAATGGAGCTCTCTTGCCTTTATGACTATATCGCCGGGGAGAAC
>JAFOMV010000201.1 GCA_017418765.1 Ruminococcus sp.
GCTGACGAAGCACTGTTCGAGAATACATCGCCTATCGCAGTTGAAGGCTACAATGTCGGTGGACTGAATGATGCTGGAACATATAGCTATGTAATCGCAAACGAAGATATATTCTCTAACTACTTACTCACTATCGCAGAAAATGCTCCGACATTCACTGTAAAGCCGCTGGATCTCAATACGATCGAGGGACTTAACATTGCTCTGAACGGTGATAACGGCTGGACAACTGACGGCAGCAGCGGTTATTACATCTACGACGGTAAGACTAAGTCAGTCAAAGTGGATGCGGTTTCAAAGGTCAAAGGAGAGGGAGAGACTGAATACACCCTCACCGAAGGCGAGGACTACACCGTAGGCGGCGCTACAAAGAGTGCTACAACCGGAACGAAAACTGTCCAGATCAAGGGCAAGAAGAACTATACAGGCGTGGCTAAGGCTTCATGGCAGATCAAGCCTTCTGACGTTGTTCCGGCTACACTGACGCTCAACATTGAAGGCGAAAGCAAGTCCTATGACGGCAAGGCTGTCACTGCTTCGATCAGCTATGACACTGAAAACGCTAAATATGCTGACTACACTGATAACATCACCGATGCTGAGATCAAGTACTATGAGCAGGGCTCGGATACACCGCTTGACAGTGCACCCGTAGAATCAGGCAATTATGTTGTGAAAGCGACAGTTAAATCTACAGGATACAGTGATCAGGAGATTCAGAAGGAATTCACAATTATTAAGGCTGACCTCACTATCGCTGATGGCAAAAATGTCAAGAACATCACATATGGCGATGAACTCCCGTCAGTAACTGCTGACGATATCGCAGCAATCAGGAATATCACCGATACTGACAGAGCATACTTCGAGCAGCTTCTTGCAGACGGCAAGCTGGAGTTTGATAACACTGATACTTCTAAACTCACTATAAAGCTTACATCTGATGCTGACAGTGAAGAATATGCTAAGGTTATGTCTAACTACGGAACAGATAACTTCTACTGGACTCTTAATACTAAGGCTAAGTCGATCAATTCTGAAGATGTGACTGTTGAATTTGCAAATGACGATACTGTAATTCTCGATGAGAACGGCTTTGTATCTGAGTCGGATATCATTGTTAAGGATAATGGTATTCTTAATGACGGTGAAGCAAAGGTTCTTGCTAAGGAGACAGATTATGATATGAACATCGAGAGCACAGCTACAGCTGGCCAGTATACTGTCGAGATCGTTGGTAAAGGCAACTATAAGGGCGTACGCAAGATCACATTCAATGCAGTTTCTGAAAAGGATGCAGCTAAGGCTGACGGTGTTAATGTTGCTCTGGAAGATGCTGTACTGAAGGACGGTGCAAAGGCACGTTTCGTTCTGACACCGACTCTTGCAGATGGCTGGACAGTCGATGCTTACGGCATTATCTATGATAAGACAGGTGCGGTCACAGATGCAGAGGCAGCCAAGTCAGGTCTGGTGCTCGATGGAAGCTATGTTACCAAGACATGCAGCGCAAAGGATGGCACACCATATGCTCTGAATGTAACACCTGTTGATAATAACACTGTTTGGGCAGTAGGCTACATCACAGTGAGCAAGGGTGAAATAACCAATACGATCTACACAGAGCCGAAGTCCGGAAATGTGGATGATATGCGTGCAGCTGTAGAAGCAGAGATCGAATCCAATGTCAATGTCTCACTTGCTGATGCTGTACTCAAGGACGGCACAAAGGCACGATTCCTCCTGACACCTGAGATAGCAGACGGCTGGACAGTCGATGCTTACGGTATTGTCTATGATAAGACAGGTGCAGTAACAGATGCTGAGACAGCAAAGTCCGGTCTGGTACTGGGCGGCAGCTATGTCACCAAGACATGCAGCGTAAAGGATGGTACATCATATGCTCTGAATGTAACACCTGTAGATAATAACACTGTTTGGGCAGTCGGCTATGTTACAGTTACAAAGGACGGCGTCACAAAGACCATCTACACAGAGCCGAAGTGCGGCAATGTGACAGAGATGCAGGCTAAGGAAGATGTCAAGATCACACTTGCTGATGCAGTTCTCAAGGATGGCACAAAGGCACGTTTCTTACTGACACCTGAGATCAAAGAGGGCTGGAATGTCAATGCCTACGGTATTGTCTATGATAAGACAGGTACAATAACAGATGCAGAGACAGCAAAGTCCGGTCTGGTACTGGGCGGCAGCTATGTCACCAAGACCTGCAGTGCAAATGACGGCACAAGCTATGCGCTGAACATTACACCGATAGACGATAATACTATATGGGCAGTGGGCTATGTGACTGTAGAAAAGGACGGACAGACCGTTACGATTTACACTTCACCGAAGTCCGCAAAGGTAAGTGATTTAAAAATACAATAAAATAACTAACTGCTGACCTATCGGCATGACGGGGAGCATATGCAAGTATGTTTTTTATTTAAGGAGGATATTTACCTATGGCAAATTATGTTGAAGCAGAACTGCAGATCGTTGCATTTGATGCGGAGGATGTTATCGCAGCAAGCCCTATCGAGGAGGAGGGCTAAGTCCCACTGAATCGCGGATTATACTGCACGAAGTTAGCGTAAGCACCATGCCCCATCGGGGGTGGTGCTTATTGCCAATTATGGAGTAAATTTATGTATACAAGAAAATATAGAATGGCTGATAAGGTCGTAGAAATACGCTCGCTATATGGTGATGTTCATGACTACTGTCAAGGTTATGAAGCATTCGGAGAGCCTGATTTCTCGGTAGAGATCACGCAAAGTGATATAGATTATGAAAAGATGAAGTCAGATTCAGAATGTGCCTATGAGGGAGTGCCGCTCCAGAATTTCTCGCAGAACGTTTTGGAGATCACGGCAGTGTATCGTAAGATCGCAGAACAGATGGTGCAATACGGCAGTATGGTGTTTCACGGTTCGGTGGTCGCAGTGGATGGGCAGGGGTATCTGTTCACAGCAAAGTCTGGTACAGGCAAATCCACCCACACCCGACTCTGGCGGGAACTGTTTGGTGAAAGGGCGGTCATGGTGAATGACGATAAGCCTATCCTTCACGTTGCGGATGATAGAGTGACTGTGTACGGTACGCCTTATAACGGCAAGCACAGGCTTGGCAGTGATATCTCTGTTCAGCTTAAAGCGATCTGCATCCTGCAAAGGGCCGAGGAAAATCATATCGAACCTATCAGCAAGGCGGAAGCATATGCGATGCTTTTGCAGCAGGTCTACCGTCCGCAGGATAGTAAAGCTATGAGGGATACACTTTTTTATATCGATAAAATGGCAGAGCTTGTATCACTTTACAGACTTGGCTGTAATATGGATATCTCAGCGGCTGAGA
Source organism: Ruminococcus sp. (assembly GCA_017418765.1). The sequence goes on from JAFOMV010000201.1 coordinate 3,361, forward strand.
CAGCTTACAACGGAATGAAAGGATAATAATTATGAAACTTAACAGCGGATTTATTTTACACAATGACGGGGAACAGAAACTCCTTGTATCGACAGGAGCAACTAAATTCTCAGGACTTGTGAGGAGTAATTCCTCAGCAGGATTCATCATTCAATGCCTCGAAACGGAAACAACTGAGGATGAGATCGTAGCAAAAATGCAGAAAAAATGGGAAGTCTCCGATGAGATCGCACGGCGTGATGTGCGGAAGATCACAGAGCAGCTCAGGGACATTGGAGCGATCGAAGAATAATGGGTAAAGTACAGCTTGAACAGCTTGAACGGTACGGCAGCTATCTTAGTGTACCACGTGGTATCAGTATGCGCCCTATGATACATGGGGGACGTGATGCGGTGTTGATAAAAAAGCCTACAACACCTCCCAAGCGCTATGATCTTGTCATGTATGTCCGTCCGAATATGCAGGGGGTCATTCACCGTGTTGTTCGATTTGAAAACGGAAAATACATCATCATAGGTGATAATTGCTGGCAATATGAGTATGTTGATCCTCAGCAGATCAAGGGTATTGTGACTGAGTTTTGTCGGAATGGGAAATGGCATTCTGTTGAAGAAAAGAAGTACCTGTTCTATGTGCATTTATGGGTAGATTTCGTATTAATTAAGCGCCCCTTGTTTTATGTGCGAGATAAGCTGAAAAGACTGAAAAAACGATGAAAAACAATGCGATCAAATGGCTTTGGAAAGTGACAGGCAAAAAGAAGCTGTATGTTTTCGTACTTATGCTCGTGCAGGCGCTATACGGAGGTTCAGGAGTGCTGTACGCTTTGCTTCTGCGGAATATCGTTGACAATGCTGTGGGGGGCGACCACCGGTTATTCTGGAAAAGCTGTATGCAGACTGCTTTGCTTATGATCGGACAGGTGCTGCTGCAGGCTGCTGCCCGCTTCATGGAGGAACAGTCACGCTCCTCGCTGGAAAACCAGTTTAAGGGACGGCTGCTCGATAATATCCTGTACAAGGATTTCGCAAGTGTAAGCGCTGTGCATTCCGGCGAATGGCTCAACCGCCTGACAAATGACTGTATGGTCGTTGCTAATCATTTCACGGATATTCTTCCCGGTATTGCCGGAATGTTCGTAAAGCTCATCAGTGCGGCAGTAATGCTGATCACACTTGAACCTAAATTTGCGGCAATTCTCATCCCGGCAGGAACTGTAATGGTGCTTATGACCTATGCATTTCGGAAAAAGCTGAAACGATTGCACAAACAAATTCAGGAAAAAGACGGTAAGCTGCGAATATTTTTACAGGAACGGCTTGGCAGTCTGATGATGATACGCTCCTTTGCTGCGGAGGAACAGGCCGAAGCAGATGCCGCCGAAAAAATGCAGGCGCATAAAACTGCCCGTATGCGGAAAAACCATTTTTCCAATGTGTGCAATATTGGATTTGTTTCCGGAATGGATGGTATGTATGTTGGAGGCGTGATCTACTGCGGTTACGGAATACTCAAGGGTACGATCAGCTATGGCACATTGACTGCGATCACTCAGCTTATCTCACAGATCCAATCACCGTTTGCAAATATCACAGGATATCTGCCGAAATTTTATGCAATGACGGCAAGTGCGGAACGCCTCATGGAAATAGAGTATTTTGTGAACGATTCCGATGTACAGCCGATGTCTATTGAGAAAACGCTTAGCTTTTATCGTGAGGACTTTTGCTCTATCGGGCTTGAAAAAGCTGGATTCGCTTATTATCCTTCCAGTGACAGCGTTCGTCAGCTTAGCAAAGATGCGATGCCGACGGTACTTAACAATATCTGTGTAGAGATACATAGGGGACAGTATGTAGCGTTTACCGGGCACAGCGGATGCGGAAAATCTACGGTTCTGAAATTGCTGATGAGTATTTATAAGCTGGACAGCGGCAAACGGTTCATAAAGGATAAAACCGGGGACAGCGAGGATCTATCGGCAAAATATCGTCGTCTGTTTGCTTATGTTCCACAGGGAAATCAGCTAATGTCGGGAACAATACGTGAAGTAGTCACTTTTGCCGATAAGACAAAATGTCGTAACGATGAGAAAATTCGTCATTCACTGCAAATTGCCTGTGCAGATGAATTCGTAAGTGAGCTTGAGAACGGTGTGGATACACTTCTCGGTGAACGTGGAACAGGCCTTTCTGAAGGACAGATGCAGCGTATTGCTATTGCAAGGGCAGTATTCTCGGATAGCCCGATACTGCTGCTTGATGAAGCTACCTCTGCATTGGATGAACAAACGGAAAAGCAGGTGCTTGAAAATCTGCGGAACATGACGGACAAGACCGTTGTGATCGTAACGCACCGTCCTGCGGCTTTGGATATATGTGATAGAATATTGGAATTTACTGAAAACGGAGTGATCGAAAAGAATGGAGAAAAGTGAGTACAGAATAAGCGCTTACGATATGATCTATTTTGTATCGTGTGCGATTAAAGGCGAAACACCGGAAAAGGATAGATTAGACAGGGTGAATCTTAAATCATTGTTTGAGGTCTGCCAGAAGCATATCCTTACAGCGTGTGTTGCCTATTCACTGGAATCGGCAGGCATTCAAGATCACGATTTCACACAGGCAAAAGAAAAGGCGATACGCAAAAACATTTTGCTGGATGCAGAACGTGCGAAAATACTGAAACGCCTTGAAGCTGAGAAAATATGGTATATGCCGTTGAAAGGGACGATCCTGAAAGATTGGTATCCGAAACTCGGTATGCGGCAGATGTCGGATAATGATATACTTTGCGACGGCAATTATCGTGCAAGGATCAAGGATATTATGCTCGAAATTGGATTTACCTGTGATCATTACGGCATAGGTAATGATGATGCCTATTTCAAGAAGCCAGTTTACAATTTTGAGATGCATAATGAATTGTTCCATGCAGCAAGCATTGGAAAGCTGAATGAATATTATTCTGATGTGAAAGAAAAGCTCATCAAGGATGAGGGCAATGCATATGGTTATCATTTCCGCATCGAAGATTTCTACATTTACATCACGGCGCATGAATACAAGCATTTTTCCAGCGGCGGTACAGGAGTGCGGTCACTTGTTGACACCTATGTATTTTTGCATAAATTCAGCAATGCGATGGATTGGGATTATATTAATGCTGAATTAGCCAAGCTTGAAATAGCGGATTATGAAAAAATGAACCGTGAACTTGCAATGAATGTTTTTAATGAACAGAAATTGTCTGAAAAAGAGCAGCAATTGCTGGAATACTATATTTTTTCGGGCATATACGGGACTTTAGACAACAGTTTCAAAAACTACATGGATGAAAAAGCACAAGGCTCCAAAAAGAATTATATTTGTCAAAGAGTATTTCCGCCTCTTGAGCATTACAAGGTGTGGTTCCCATGGGCGTATAAGCATAAAATACTGATACCTGTGGCTTGGCTATATCGTCCGGTCAAGGGATTACTTTTTCAGCGGAAGAAGCTTATCGCTGAATTAAAGTATCTGAAAAAAAGTTAATAATATAGGAAAAAGGCTTCATATCTGAACTAATAGGACAGTTGTTATATAGATGGTTTTCTCCATAATTCAGGTCGCATAAAATAGGTATTATGCGATCTTTTTATGGTTATGCATCGAAAATGGCGAACGCCTCAGTCATATTTCCCACATAGCAGGGGTGAAAATACTTATAGTGAAGTGGAACACTCGATAATACTGTAAAGTGCTCAGAACAAGAGAAATGTTGATGCATGAATGATTAAAAATAATTATTATTTACCATTTTTCTATTAATAGTAAAAAAAGAAGAAAAACTATTGACAATTGATACATAATGTTGTATAATAATACTCAGTTCAATGCTTTATCATTTTAAAGCTTTACAGGTTTGCCGCTTTACATTAACCTATGGTAACATCACTGTTTGCGGCTGCCTGAATACTTTTTAGAACGGAGAGATTTATATGGGTTCACAGACCGCAACATTCGTGATACTTTTCATATACGTAGCTGTTATGATCAGTATCGGAGTCTACACCTCACGCAAGACTAAATCAGCTGAAGATTTCATGCTGGGCGGCAGAAGCGTTGGTTCATGGCTCACAGCATTTTCCTATGGCACTACATACGTTTCAGCTGTTGTCTTCATCGGATACGCAGGACAGTTCGGCTGGCTGTATGGTGCATCAGCTTCATGGGTGGGTATTGGAAATGCCATAATTGGCAGCCTTATCCCATTCTTCCTCATCGGAAGAAGAACAAGACTTATGTCAAATCACCTCGGCGCAAGAACGATGCCTGAATTCTTCGAGCACCGTTTCGATTCAAAGAAGCTGAAAACTGCC
>JAFOMV010000202.1 GCA_017418765.1 Ruminococcus sp.
ATAAATCCGGGCTTCCCTGCTATCTCTACTGCAGCTATACTCTTTTCCCCAAGCTGTCCCACCATTATCTGATCTATCATGGAAAAAGACGACTGGAGCATTGACTGAAGCGCGACCGGTATCGCTATACTTATTACCTTTTTTTCAAAAGACTCCTTCATAAAAACCCCCCTTATCATTTGATTAAATGATAAGAGAAATATTCCATATTCACAATGGGTTAATCGCATAACCCTTATCACATCATTAAGGGAGTCAAACAAAACCGTCCCCATTGACTCCCCCTGCATACTAAAAAGACCCGGTACATTGTACCGAGTCTTCTGTAATCTGCAATAGCAGATGATTATCTCTTTGAGAACTTTTTCAATGTCCTAAGCGCTGTGTTTGTGGCATTTCTAGGGCGAGTTGCTGTTTACCTGCTGCGTACGGTAGAAAGCTCAGGGCTACTGTATGCTGCTGGTGGCAACTTTAATAACCGCGATCAAAAAAAATACTCTGATTTTACTTTCTACTCATTAAATCTTTGTCTGTCTTTTGTAAGATTATCTTCGGATTTTATGTATCATCAGATTCTTAGCTTTGAGCTTTTCTTACTGCCGTCTTGCTCAATATAATAAGCATTAGGATGAGCACAACCGGAAAAATAAGTCCTACTCTCATTCCTGTTCTGATATTATCCCCGGCATACTGTGTAACCTTGCCGACAATCGCAGGTCCTATACTTCCGCCGAGATCTCCTGCCATTGCAAGTAGTGCAAACATCGCAGTTCCGCCTGTGGGAAACTTTTGGGATGATATGCTTATTGTTCCCGGCCACATTATACCGACAGAAAATCCACACAACACACATCCGATCAGTCCCATGACAGGATTTGATGAAAGCGATGCCAGCAGATAGCAGGAGACACATAAAGCCCCCGATCCGATCATGAATCGTATCAGATTCAATTTCTCACCATATTTACCATATATAGCACGGCTTATACCCATCGTTACCGCAAACATACACGGTCCCATAAGATCACCAACCGTCTTGGATAATCCAAGCGCTGCCTCGGCATATGCTGATGCCCATTGTGCCATTGCAAGCTCTGATGCGCCGGCACAAACCATAAGGCATATGGAGACCCAGAAAAGAGGCCTTTTCCCCAGCTGTCTGATGCTCATTCCCTGCCCTTCTTCAACGATCGGGACTATGGGACAGGTTACGAAGTTATATATGTTTATTGCCGGAACCAAAGCCCAGATCACAGCAAGCCATCTCCAGCTGTCTATACCGAATATCGCAAAGAACAGCGTTGAGATCACTATTGTTCCCACTGAGCCCCAGCAGTAAAAGGAATGCAAAAGACTCATGGTAGCTTCCTTATTCTCAAACGGGCACGCTTCAACAATAGGGCTTGCCAGTACTTCAATAAGTCCGCAGCCCATGGCATATACCGTTACGCTGATGAGAATCCCCGCAAACGCATCGGGCAACAGGTCCGGCAGAAAGGCAAGTCCTATCAGCCCTGCTGTCGAAAAGACTTCTGATATCACGATTGAGACCCTGTACCCGATCCTGTCCACAAACTTTGCACAGAAAAGGTCTATCAACAACTGGGTAAAGAAATAAACCGTGGATATAAGCGCTATGTTTCCAAGCGAGATTCCGTAGTCACTATGAAACTTAAGGAAAAGCAGCGGCGCAAAATTTGCAGCAATTGCCTGCGTTATAAATCCCAAATAGCACGCTGTTTTCGTTTTCTGATAGTTAGGCATATTTTTCTCCTCGTATTCATTGAGTTATGTACATATTTGTATAATATATTATTTTTTATGGATTTACATTGTATAAAAGCTTATAATTATTGTATTATATCGTAGTTGAGGGGGAATTATGGTTTTTAGTGCTTCTTATCCACATATAACAACCGATGACAGTCTGATGGAAACTGTAAGCCATGGCAGTCTGGATTATCCTTTTCATTTCTACTATGAAAATATGGACATGTTTGACTTTAACTGTATTGACTGGCACTGGCACACCGAACTTGAATTTGTTCATATAGAGAGCGGTACCGTGACCATGTGGGTTGGTGATCAGGATTTCACATTAAATGAAGGTGATGCTATATTCATAAACACAAAAATACTGCACAAGTTCTATTCTCCCTGCGCAGCATCCATTCCAAATTTTCTTTTTTTGCCTTCCTTTATCTCTCCCGACGACAGCCTTATATTCAAAAAATATGTTCTGCCTGTAACAAATTCATCAATCCCCTGCATCATATTTAGAGAGCAGGAACGTTCCAATGCTTCCATTTTATCTGATTTTCGTAAGATCATTCAAATTCATAAAGAAGAGAGGAATGAAGAACTGCTTGTATCATCGCTTATACAGCATTTATGGCTGAGCATCTACAGAAGCATAAACTTTGATCTTGTAGAAGAAAAGCAGGGGGCTTCAGCAGCCTCTTTATCCAGGCTGCAGATGATGATGCAGTATATACATGAACACTACCCAGAAGATATCTCTCTTAATGATATCTCATGTAAAGTCAGCATAAGTAAAAGCACTGCCCTGAACCTTTTCAAGCAATATCTGAACATGACACCGGTTAACTACCTCATTGCATACAGGCTTAGAATTGCTGCGGCAGCATTATCGGATACGGAAAAGAAAATAAGCACAATTTCCGCAGAATGTGGGTTTAAAAGCTTCTATCATTTTTGCAGAACTTTCAAAAGACACTATGGTTTGACTCCGGGTGAATATCGAAAAACCAAGTTATTAGGTAGCCATTGAGCCCAAAACATTCAGCCATTGGAATCTACATTATCTTCCGGTTTATTCTTCCATCAAGAATTATGTATTACATTTCTCTTTCCACTATTGGCAGTTCCTCTTACTTCTTCGTGGTAAAAGTAATCTACGATTGTTGGATGTCCTTTCTCTACTCTCTCATACGGAGTTTCATTATCAACAAA
>JAFOMV010000203.1 GCA_017418765.1 Ruminococcus sp.
ATGGCACGGTTAAGGTCTTCACGGGCATTGCGTATGGCCTGATCTTCTTCTGTGTAGTCAACAGGCTCAGTGAGGAGAGACTTGCGGTATTCAAGCTCCATATCGGCAAGAGCTTTTTCCTCAAGCTCAAGGGTCTCATCGTCAGCGGCGCTCACCTTAAAGAGCACGTCGCCTTTTTTTACTGTCTGACCTGTTTTTATTTCTATAGATTTGATGGTTCTGTTTTCATCTGCTGTCACCTCATAGGTCTGATCGGCTTCAACTATCCCGCTGCCCCTTATTCTCTCTGTAAGCTTTCCTGAGACAGCTGATTCGGTTGAGATCTCAGGGAGCGAACGGTTCATGATGGTGTTCGAGAAGAAAGTCAGCACCAGCATAGCTGCAAGGAAAACTATCAGCAGTGTTTTGATGATCTCTCTCCTGCGCTGCGGGGATGTCTTATTCTCGGTCATATCTGTTATTATTTCTTTGTTCTCATTTTCCATATCTATAATCTCCTGTCGGGCATTATCCCTTGATTCCGCCTGATGTGGTCATACCTTCGACGAGATGATCTTCGCCGTAAAGGAACATCAGTATAGTCGGGATCATGTATACCGTTCCCACCGCAAAGGCAAGTCCGATATCGCCTGTATTTATCTGTGAAAGGAATACTGAAAGCGGATGATAGTCCTGATCCTTTATAAGTACCAGGGGCTGCTCAACCATATTCCAGTGGTCTATAAAGACCAGCATAGCAACTGAAATAACAGCGCTTTTACATAGAGGAAGGTATATCTTAGTCAGTATCTGAAGCTCTCCTGCACCGTCAAGCTTTGCCGCTTCTACATAGGCTGACGGGATACGCCTCATTACTTTTGTGAGAAGGAATATACTGAAAGGTGCGAATATCTCAGGGAGTATGACAGCCCTTCTTGTATCGAGCATACCAAGTTTATCAGCAACCAGGAAGTTTGGCACCAGTGTTACCTGATATGGCATTATCATAAGTATGATGTAGGCAAAGAATATGATGCTCTTTACTTTGCCCGGGTATCTTGCAAAGCCGTATGAAGCGAGTATCGCTGCTGCAAGCTGGAATACGGTTATAGGTACTGTTAAAATAACAGAATTCCAGAATTTCATAAGATAATCAGAATTGGTTATCAGTACAGCCTTATACTGATCGAAAGTGACCTTATCGGGGATGAATTTAAGGTTGACATTTTCGGATATGTACTCTTTCTTGCTGTCAGTCAAATTACTGAAAAGTGCGCCGTAGTCTGCCGATATCTCAGATGATGTCATAAATGAATTTGCAAATGTCAGAACTGTCGGCATGATGAAAAGCAATGCCGCAAATGCTATAGCTGCTGTCAGTATGGCTCTTGATACGTTTTTACGTTGTTTCAGTGAAAGGCTCAACTCTCCACATCCTTTCCGAAGATATGCTCAGCTGTGAGCAGCAGGGCGATGACTGCGATCATAACGATGGAGAAAATAACTGCCGCCGCTGACAGCTTCTGATAATCAAAGCTGTTGAAAGTATTGTTCATGAAATGCTGGAGCATGTAAAGTTTTGCGAGGGGATGTTCACCTGTGAGAAGATATACCTCACGGAATATCTTGAATGAATTGATAAGGGAGAGTATCATTACAAATACTATAGTCGGTGCGAGATATCTCAGCTTGATGTGCAGAAATTTCCATGTTCTGCCTGCGCCTTCCAGTTCGGCTACTTCAACGATATCCTTTGGTATACTGCAAAGTGCAGACATGAACAGGATCATATTGTATCCAAGATTCTTCCAGAGGAACATCAGGACAATAACGATCTGTCCCTTGCCGGAGTTGAGCCAGTCTGTGCCGTTACCGCCCATAGCCTCTATTATTTGGTTTACAGTACCGTGATAATGGAACAGCACCTGCCAAACCAATACTACAGAAGCGCTCGGTACCATGAGAGGACTAAGGAAAAATGTCCTGAAAAGACTCTTGCAGGGGATGTTTTTTTCAAGCAGCATGGCAAGCCCCATTGAAAGTATTACAGCAAGCGGAACGGCTGTAAGCGAGAATAGAGAGGTGTTTTTTGCTGCTTCAAGAAAAGCTGCGTTGTGCAGAAGTTTTATGTAATTATCTGCGCCGACAAATTCACCTGCTATGGGATTGTTTATAAGCGAGTAATATATCACGATAATGAACGGTACTATGAAAAATATCATTATTCCGATAAATCCCGGTAATATGCAAAGGTCACTGAACAGGCGTTCAATGCGTCTGCCGCATTGTTTTTTCTGCTTCAATTTACCGCCTCCTTGTTTAATAGACGAGACCGCACAATCTGTGTGACCGGTGTTTAGGCTTGATCTGTGCGGAGGTGCCCTTGATGATAATACATTCGTTTCAAAAACTGATAATGTGACAAATGAGATCTGAAAAAATATAATTTTGATATTTTACGTTAAGCGAGAAAATATCATACACTACTTATCTAATATATTGATTATATACTATTGACATTGTTTTGTCAATAGTATATATAGATTGTATCGTATTTGTCTTTTTGGTTTATACCGTTTCTTCTCTGTAATATATAACGCGAATAAATCAAATATGTTTCAATTTTTATAAGTTAAGTAATGTGTACTCAATAACTGCCTTATGGTGGTTATTTTCCCGAACTTTGTTCGGGGAGCGCAAATTCCCTACGTCAAGCTCATTTTGCCCTAAATGCTGCATAAAGCCAATTATAATTGTTGAGCAGACATTAAGCTAATCGTGATTTTGCACTCGAAGCGGATTGCTGTATTGCTTTTTTTGTGCAATTCGACTTTTTTATTTTTGCCCCTTGACATTGTCAAAACTCTATGATATAATATTATCTGTTGAAACGCCGTGCGGGTGTAGTTCAATGGTAGAATGTCAGCCTTCCAAGCTGAACACGTGGGTTCGATTCCCATCACCCGCTCCATTTATAGCAGCTCGGGCTGCTGATTTTTTCTGTGCGCCTTTAACTCAGCTGGATAGAGTAACTGCCTTCTAAGCAGTAAGCCGCTGGTTCGAATCCAGCAAGGCGCGCCACAATCGAAACTCTCCGTTACCCCATGCAATGGAGAGCTTCGTTTATATTTATTGATGGTGGGTGTAGCTTAGCTGGTTAAAGCGTCGGATTGTGGTCCCGAAGACCGTGGGTTCGAATCCCATCTCCCACCCTTA
>JAFOMV010000204.1 GCA_017418765.1 Ruminococcus sp.
CTGTATGAACACAGAAGTCATCGACAGTGACTGTGCGGCTATGTCATTGTATGGCAAGGACGGAAAATCAGCGGATATGCTTCTTATGGGGCGATATGACGATTATTTCGGTGACGATAATCCGGAGCCGAACAAAAAGATATGGTCACAGTTCCTGAGCGGTGGCAACACATGGGAGCAGTTCAATGAAATACTCGGCGGCGAATATGTATTTGTTGAGGATGGTCTGTCACAGCTTGCGCCTGTTATCGGTATGGACAGTGGTAATTTGCTGTTTTCGGCAGAAGATGTTAATGAAAAAGATAACAGCACTATCATTCTTGATTTCAAAAAAGCAAGACCTGCAATCGTGATGTCACGGGCAGGAAAAGTAACAAAATCACCAAAGCACTTAACCTTAAATGCAGCTTTTAAGCAAGTTTTCGGTGAGGCGCTTGAACCGTTGGGATTTAAAATTGTAAAAGGAAGATATCCGCACTATGTTCGTATTATAAAGGATGAGATAGTTCATGTCATTACAGTGCAGAATGATGCTATCAGTGGTACGTTCAGTATACTTGGCGGTATTGCTACAATATACAGGAAAGAAATGGATTTTTCAAAAAATCCTAAACTTGAAGCAGGACACTGGCTGAAACATCTTGGTTGGTATTATCGTAATGTTTTTCCAAGCGATTACAACAGAATCAATGAAATAGCAATGAATAGTTTTAAGTTACCAGATATTAATGACAGCGAAGACGTAAAAAAATGTTTATGTGAGGCGTTGGAAAAAACAATGACATGGCTGATACCAGAATTAGACAAAGTGGTTGATGTGGACTCAGCTATAATGTTTTTATTCCGTTTTAGTCCTAGATGTCTAAAACTATATAACGAAACAGACAAGTTTTATGATAATATCTATTATAATGAATCATATTTGTTTACTAAAGCTCAAAACACGGATTTTTTGATTGATGAATATAGAAAAAAACTCATCTTTTCAAACGAATTTGAAAAGAAATACTTTGGAACAGAACCAGATATTCTGCCTGAAGGTATAACTAATAATATAAAACAAAAACTTCAGTCTTTTCTTATCTCTGAAAAAAATAATTTAAACACACAAAGGAATGCATTACATAATTTGCAAATTCTAAAAAGTATTGATCAAAAAGTTCAACAATTACTTTAGCATAAGTTTATATTTAACGAAATTAATATGTTAGCATTAACTAAGTGCAACAACAGGAATAATAATGAAATTTTGTGGTATAATATTATTGGCGAGGCAGGGCGGCAGTACATAAGTCTGCCGCTTGAAAAAAGAAAATTATTGATAATAAATTCACAAACTTTGTTATCTAATTATCAACTCTGCCTCGGGCAATACTGTTGCCAAAGATATACAGGAGGAAAAATATGAACAAGAACTACGAGATAGTTGACAGTGTCGAACAGCTTGAAAAAGCTATCGAACGTGTAAGGAAAGCACAGCAGAAGTTTTCTTCGTATACCCAGGAGCAGGTGGATAAGATCTTTCTTGCTGCTGCTACTGCAGCAAATAAGCAGAGAATACCGCTGGCTAAACTTGCAGTCGAAGAAACAGGAATGGGTATTGTTGAGGATAAGGTGATCAAAAATCACTATGCTTCGGAATATATATACAATACCTACCGTGACACAAAGACCTGTGGTGTTATCGCTGAGGACAAGGCATACGGCGTAACTAAAATTGCAGAGCCTATCGGTGTCATCGCCGCTGTAATACCTACTACGAACCCTACATCTACCGCTATTTTCAAGACTCTCATCGCTCTCAAGACAAGAAACGGAATCATCATAAGCCCTCATCCGAGAGCTAAGAAGTCAACTATCGAGGCTGCAAAGGTAGTGCTTGAAGCCGCTGTTGAAGCAGGTGCACCTGAGGGGATCATCTCATGGATAGATGTTCCAAGCCTTGAAATGACAAATCTTGTTATGTCCGAGGCTGATATTATCCTTGCTACAGGCGGCCCCGGAATGGTTAAGGCTGCATATTCAAGCGGAAAGCCTGCACTTGGCGTAGGTGCGGGAAATACTCCTGCTATAATCGATGAATCAGCAGATATCATTCTTGCTGTAAACTCTATCATTCACTCAAAGACTTTCGATAACGGTATGATCTGCGCTTCCGAGCAGTCAACTATCGTTCACAAGAAGATATACAATAAGGTAAAGGCTGAATTTGCCGCAAGAGGCTGCTACTTCCTCAATAAGGAAGAAAAGGAAAAAGTCGGCAAGACCATTCTCATTAACGGTGCGCTTAACGCTAAGATAGTAGGACAGAGTGCATTCAAGATAGCTGAACTTGCAGGAGTTGCTGTACCTGAGGGAACAAAGATACTCATCGGTGAAACTGACAGCACTGACCTTGCCGAGGAATTCGCTCACGAGAAGCTTTCACCTGTTCTTGCTATGTACAAGGCAGACGATATACAGGACGCTTTTTCTAAGGCTGAACGTCTTATCGCTGACGGCGGATACGGCCACACATCCTCGATCTATCTCGATATACAGACAAAGCAGGATATCCTTGAAGAATTCAGAAGCCGTATGAAGACCTGCCGAATCCTTGTAAATACACCTTCATCACAGGGCGGTATCGGTGACATCTACAACTTCATGCTTACTCCGTCACTTACCCTCGGCTGCGGCTCATGGGGCGGCAACTCCGTAAGCGAAAACGTAGGAGTAAAGCATCTGCTGAATATCAAGACCGTAGCCGAAAGGAGAGAGAATATGCTTTGGTTCAGAGCACCTGAGAAGGTTTATATGAAGAAGGGCTGCCTGCCCGTTGCACTTGACGAGCTGAAAACTGTCATGAACAAGAAACGTGCATTCGTTGTTACCGATCAGTTCCTCTATGAAAACGGATTTGCTGCACCTATCACCGACAAGCTTGACGAAATGGGCATTCAGCACGCTGTATTCTTCGATGTTGCTCCCGACCCGACACTTGCCTGCGCTAAGGAAGGCGCCGCACAGATGACAGCATTCAAGCCTGATGTTATCATCGCTCTCGGCGGTGGTTCTGCTATGGACGCTGCAAAGATCATGTGGGTACTTTATGAGCACCCTGAGGCTGACTTCATGGATATGGCTATGCGGTTCATGGACATCCGCAAGAGAGTTTATACATTCCCGAAAATGGGGGAGAAGGCTTACTTTGTTGCTATCCCTACATCAGCAGGTACAGGTTCCGAAGTAACACCATTCGCAGTTATCACAGATGAGGTAAGCGGAGTCAAGTATCCTCTCGCTGACTATGAGCTTCTCCCGAATATGGCTATCGTTGACGCTGATCTTCACATGACTGCGCCTAAGGGACTTACTTCCGCTTCAGGTATCGATGCCGTAACTCACGCCCTTGAAGCTTATGCTTCCATGATGGCTACAGACTTCACTGACGGACTTGCACTGAAGGCTCTCAAGATCATATTCGAGTACCTCCCACGTGCATATGATAATGGAGCAAACGATCCTGTTGCCCGTGAGAAAATGGCTAATGCCGCAACTATGGCAGGTATGGCTTTCGCAAACGCTTTCCTCGGAGTTTCACACTCACTTGCACATAAACTTGGCGCATACCACCACATCCCTCACGGAGTTGCAAATGCTCTTGTTATCGAAGATGTCCTTCGCTTCAATGCGGCTGAGACTCCTGCAAAGATGGGAACATTCCCACAGTACGATCATCCTCATACACTTGCAAGATACGCAGAAGTTGCCGACCATCTCGGACTTGGCGGAAAGACCGATCAGGATAAGCTGGAGAGACTTATCAAGGCTATCCGTGAACTCCGCCACAAGATCGGAATAAAGGATACTATTGCTGAGTATGGCGTATCTGAGGAAGACTTCCTTGCTACTCTCGATGAGATGACAGAGAATGCCTTTGACGATCAGTGCACTGGTGCAAATCCGCGTTATCCGCTTATGAGCGAGATAAAGCAGATGTATCTCAATGCATACTACGGCAGGACATTCACTGAAAAAGAATATCCCAAGGCTGAATGAGGAGGTAATTACCATGAAACTTGATACAATTATCGCAGAGAGGATAAACAAGAAGATATACCGTGACGGCGACAAGGTGATAAAGCTTTTCAGCAAGGACTACTCAAAGGCTGACGTGCTGAATGAAGCGCTGAATCATGCCCGTGTAGAGGAAACAGGACTGAATATCCCCGAACTTTACGAAGTAACACGTATCGACGGAAAATGGGCTATCGTTTCACAGTATATCGAGGGCGAGAACCTTGCTGACCTTATTGCGGCAAATCCTAAGAAGTACGATGAATATATGGCTATGTTCGTTGATCTTCAGCTGGAGATACAGTCAAAGACCTGCACTCTACTCAGCCGCCTCAAAGATAAAATGAACCGCAAGATAGACCTTACAGAGCTCGACGATACCACAAAGTATGACCTTCATACCCGTCTTGACGGAATGAAGAAGCACAACAAGCTTTGTCATGGTGATTATACACCATCAAATATAATCATTACTCCCGACGGCACTCCTTACGTCCTTGACTGGGCACACGCTACTCAGGGAAATGCGTCCGCTGATGCCGCAAGAACTTACCTTAAATTCTGCCTTAACGGAAACATTGCAGGAGCAGACAAATATCTTGATCTGTTCTGCAAAAAAAGCAATACCGACAAGCGCTACGTTCAGTCTTGGATGCCGATCGTTGCCGCTTCACAGTCAGTGAAGAAGGAACAGAAGGAGAAAGAGATACTGCTTTCCTGGGTGAATGTAGTAGACTACGAATAAAAAAAGCTGCAAGTCTTTAAGAAAGATACTCATATAGAAGTTTTAAGCCATAGTATTTCTGATTTACAGTCAGAAGTACTATGGCGTTTTTATTGACAATGCAGCAATGTTATGC
>JAFOMV010000205.1 GCA_017418765.1 Ruminococcus sp.
ACAGTTGGTGACAGATGTTTTGCCGTTGGTGCCTGTAACTGCGATGATGGGGCAGTCCACCTTGAAAATGGAACAGCATTTATGTCCCGTCAGGTGCCACAGCACGATTCCCGGCAGATTTCCTGCGTTGCGCTTCATCAGGTGAAGCAGCTTTACGATTATCTTTCCTAATAAAATAAGTATCCTTTTCAAATTTATCTCCTTGTTTTGAAAAATCAATTGTAGGGGGAGCCCGTCCTCGGGCTCCCGTCAGCTAATACCATGTACCACACGGGATGGCGAGGGCACCCGCCCATTCATCATAACTAACAGCTTACAATGCGCCCTTCTTCATCAAAGGCTATCCAGCCATTACCTTTAGCGGTCTTGATTCCCATAGCTACGGCAGTTTCAAGAGCGGCGCTCATACGTGTATAGCCGAACAGATGAGCAGCTTCACGCAGCAGGTCATCCCTTGTCATAGCTACCTGACGTGCCATTATGCGCTTTATTCCCACAGCTATCTCCTCGGGAGCGATATCATCGATATCTCTGCGTCCCTCTCCCTTGCCGAGAGTACGGCATATGTCGTAGTTTTCCCTGTCCTGGGACTTTGTCCACACGAAAGAATTGTCTCCGCTTTCAGAGCATACGCCATCGGAAGCCGCAAGAGCAGCCTCGAATACAGCCTTTGAAGCGGCAGATGCACGGCTCACTCCCCAGCTTTCATACGCCTTCTTTTCAAGGAGTTTGCGGCTTATGGGAGCCTCGGCAGCAAGGATGTCATTGATGCACTTTGCTATCTTCTTAGCATTGACCTCATTGAAGTCAGCTGCCTCGCCCATAAGCTTGACCTGATACGGCTCGTACTTGTCGAACATTTCCTCGAAGCTCTGTACTTCCTCGGTCTCGAATACTATCTCCTGCTTTGGCCTGGACTCCTCTTTTTTCTCCTCGGGATGTCGGTATCTTTCAACTGCACCCCCTATCTCGGACTTTATCTTACTGAGGACCTTATCCTTGTTGTCCAGCCAGTCAAGGATATAAACGCTCATGATGCTCCAGCCCAGTCCCTTGAGTACGCTCGGCTGAGAAAGAGTGCGGTCACTTGCGGTACCATTATGATAATTGGCTTCGCTTCCGCAGTTTATACCCAGAAGGTATGAATCAGGCTTGTCGGGATTCACAATAGCCACATCTATCCTGTAGTCGGAGCATCCAACGTTGCACTTGCAGTCATAGCCCATATTCTTCACTTCTTCGGCAACTATCTGTTCAAAGCCGCTGCCGCTTATCTGACTGCCTGCACGTACAGGGAGAGCACTTCTGCCCTTTGCGGCAAATTCGAGGAAGCCTTTAAGTCCCTCAACACCGTCGGAGCGTGTACGTGAAAGGTCTATCATATCGGGAGTGATGACGGAGAATACTATCATCTCGCACTTTGAACGTGATATAGCTACATTAAGACGTCTCCAGCCTCCGTCCCTGTTGAGAGGGCCGAAGTTCATCGAGACCTTGCCCTCCTTGTCGGGGCCGTAGCCGATAGTAAACATGATAACATCACGCTCATCGCCCTGTACGTTTTCAAGGTTCTTGATGAGTATAGGCTCATACATCTCGTTAGCCCATGTCTCCAGCTGAGGATCTTCACGGAATGCGTCCATGAGAAGATCATCCACAAGATTCTGCTGCGGAAGGCTGAATGTAACGACACCTATGCTCATCTTGCGGAGCTGCGGGTCGGCAAGTCTGCGGCATATCTCAGCCACAACAGCCTGTGCCTCCGCCTTGTTTGTACGTGTTGAGCTCTTGTCATAATAGCCCTCAACGTGTACCCAGCTGACCTTGGACGTCTGATCGTCAGGCGACGGGAATGTGTAAAGCTTGTTTTCGTAATACTTGGCATTGCTGTAAGCGATAAGGCTCTCATGGCGTGAACGGTAATGCCACAGCAGATGCTTCTGAGGCATGGAAAGTGCCAGACAGTCGTCCAGTACGCTTTCAAGGTCTTCCTTTTCGTAGTTCTCCTCATCCACCTGATTGGAGGCGAAGAAGCTTGTAGGCGGAAGCTGTTTCGGGTCACCGACAACTATAACGTTCTCACCTCTTGCGATAGCGCCAACCGCCTCGCAGGTAGGAAGCTGTGAAGCCTCATCGAATATGACAAGATCAAATTTCGGGTACGATGGGTCGATGTACTGTGCCACTGAAATAGGGCTCATCAGCATTACGGGACACATACGTCTCAGCAGATTGGGTATGCTGTCGAAAAGCTTTCTTATGCTCATCATGCGTCCGTTGCTCTTGATAGCCTTCTGGAGTATGCCTATCTCCGAGGAATTTGCAGAGCTTCCCGGTGCAGGTATCTTTGCTGAAAGTTCAGCCGCAAGCTCCTTGATGCTAAGCTCAGAGAACTTGTCCATCACCTCGCCGAAACGTCTTACGGTATCCTCAAAGAGAGTGCCGTTGAAGTCAGCAAGTTCCTTGCTTCGGGAAATAGTTGCAGTAACTGCGGACTTGCTCAGGTCAGCTTCAAACGCCTCTGTAAGCTGGTCTGTGGGAACTTTTCCCGAGAGATAAGCGTCAGCCACATTGCCGATGCCGAACTCTCTCAGCTTTTTGCATATGCCCACGATGCCGGACCACTCTTTCAGCTGAGGCAGAGCGCCGATAATACTGTCAGCCCTCTGTGAAGCCTCAGTGCACCAGTTATCCCCTGTAAAAAGCTTCTCCGGTACAACTCCGAAGTCACGGCTCAGTTCGTCCACAATTCTGTCGAGAGCGTCAAATCCCGAAACTGTCTCAGCGCTGTCAAGTGAAGCGCAGACGGACTTCTTAGCATTGCCGTCAAATGGCGAATCTTCAATAAGCATACCTATCTTCTCGGACTTTTCCACAGCCTTTCCCAGAGCTGTCCAGTCGGTATTTTCACCGTTCCACACAGGCGCAAGACTTTCTTTCAG
>JAFOMV010000034.1 GCA_017418765.1 Ruminococcus sp.
AGCCGCCAACTCTGCCGCAGCCGACGGAGTAGGCGCTCTCAGGTCAGCCGCCATGTCGGCTATGGAAATATCCGTTTCATGTCCCACCGCAGAAATAACAGGGACTTTGCAGTTGTACACCGCATAGGCTACCTTTTCGGTGTTGAATGCGCTCAGGTCCTCGGATGAACCTCCGCCACGCCCCACTATAATGACATCACAGCCTGCGGCCTCCGCTCTGAAAATACCACGACATATGGAATCGGGAGCGCCTTCGCCCTGTACAAGTGCGTTTACGGCGTAGACCTCGCAGAGAGGATAGCGGCGGGAAAGCACGTTGATAATATCCCTGACAGCCGCACCGCTGAGAGATGTGACTGCGCCTATTTTCTTCGGCATATAGGGAACGGGACGCTTATGCTCGGGAGCGAATATCCCCTCATTTGCCAGCTTCTTTTTAAGCTGTTCAAGTGCAACTCCTGCTGCACCTGCGCCTTCGGGGAGTATATCGTTCACGTAAAGCTGATATGCACCGTCACGCTCGAACACATTTATACTTCCTCTGCAAATGACGGACATACCGTCCTCGGGCTCAAATCTGAGCCTTGCTGCCGCCGAAGCGAACATAACGCATTTGACGGCGCTTTCGCTGTCCTTGAGAGTGAAGTACATATGACCGCTTTTCCAGTGCAGAGTAAAGTTGGATATCTCACCCTTGACCATTACTCCCTGTAAATTGCGGTCTCCTTTGAGTATAGAACCGATATATTTGTTTATCTGTGTAACTGTAATTACAGGCATTTACTTTTCTCCTGTGTATTTAAGATATCCGTATATAGCCACACCTGACGCATTATCGCAGGAAAACTGCGGCTCGGCAAAGCTTGCGTCATTGTATAGGGAAATAATGCGGTCACGGATAAGCTTGTCCGACATAACTCCTCCTGCAAAAACAAGAGGAAGTCTGCCGTACTTTTCGATAGCCTTGTCAGTCATAGCTGCCACTGTCACGCATATGGTATCAAGGCAGAATTTCGCTATATTCTCAGGTTTTTCACCCTTATCCAGCATATCCCTGCATTTGTTCTCCACTCCGGAAAGGCAGCAGCTGCTGTCCTTCAGTACTGCCTTGACCTTGTAGGACTTGTCAGCTTTCACCGCCAGCTTTTCAAGTTCGGGGCCGCATGGGAACTGAAGTCCCAGCATAACGCCTGTGCGGTCCACCACCTGACCGGCTTTCAGGTCAAGGGACGTACCGACTTCGGTGATCTTTATGACATCATCAGCATCGGGCTCGCAGTACAGACAATCGGTAGTGCCTCCGCTTACATGAAAAGCAATGAAACGCTCGTTAACCAGTTCCATCCTGCCGGCGGAATACAGCGCAGCGAGGATGTGTCCCACCTGATGTGATGTGCGGAACAGCGGTATATCGTTCACTGCCGAGAGTGAGCGTCCGAAGCCTTCGCCGCAGAGAAAGCACGGCATATAGGAGCCTTCAACATTTCTCGGACGTACAGACGCAGAAACGGCGGCAGGCTTCATGCTGCCATATTTACTGCGGAGTTCCTCTATCATATCGGGGAGCTGCTTCGTATGATGGAAAACAGCATCGCTCTGTCTCAGGCCCAGTTCTCCCTGTTTTACGGGAAGAAGCCTTTTCACCTGAACTATCCTGTTCTCCTCGCTTATGTAGAGAGCGGCGGATGTGGTGTAATTACTGGTATCAACTCCGAGAAAATCAGGCATTGTCCGACTCTTTCTGCTTCTGATCTCTTGAAAATGCGCCGAGTACGCCGTTTATAAATTTGGAATCCTCTTTATAGGAATAGGTATTTGTCAGATTTATAGCTTCACTTATAGCCGCATTCATAGGTGTATTGTCATCGTAGAGCGATTCAAAAAGGGCTATTCTCAGTATAGCGATATTGAGTTTGGATATTCTTGAAAGTGACCTTGACTTGCTGTAGCCTGCGATAATGCTATCCAGTTCCTCAGCGTGGGCAAGTGTACCCTCAACTATCTTCTTCACCTCATCATTTACGATTATCTCGTCGATCTCCTCAGCGATATCGTAAAGCTCGCTTATATCATCATCACGCAGAAGCTGTTCAAAAACCAGCTTGAATGCGCTGTCTCTTATTTCACGTCTTGACATTTTTTACTCCTTTATCTTAATCAAAAGCAACTCCGCCCACAGTCACATTGACTCTTGCAACGGGAACGCCTGTCATATTCTGAACATTTTCCTTTACAGCGGCCTGGACCTCCTGAGCAACATTGACAGCTTTCACGCCGTTTTTTACAATTATACTCATATCTATCGCAGCTACATCGCCTATCATGCTGATCTTTATAGGACCGTTATTTCTGAGTTTACTCATTTTGCCTACTTCACCGGCCATCTTAGCTACGCCCTTGACATCAAGAGCGGCAAGACGGGCAACCGTAACGATCACATCGTCGGATATTTTCAGTTTGCTTGATGCAGATTTTTTGATATCTTCAGCTTCCATTTTTTGACCTCCGATCGGAATTACTTCTGATTTATTATTTAAGGCAGCACTGCACAAAGCATATAAGCAGGCCTTGTGCACTCATTGCGCAGTGCTGCCTTAACTATAGTAAGATAAACCCTCACTTATATATTATACCAGAAAATTTCCGATTGTACAACTACTTTACTTCAAAAATTCTTATATTTTCAGCAGAAACATCTGACTGATCTATAATTATATCTTTTATCGAAGCAGCCTGAGCCTTGTCAAGGCCTTCTGTCTTCACGACCACCTTTGCAGATTCACCGTCAAGATAGGCAACACAGTCTTTAAACCCCTGAGCTTTCACCAGTGATTCAATAGTTCCCTCACTTTCTATAAGCTTTGATACCTCAACTGCATCGATCGCCTTTGCAACTTGTTCGTCCTCTGTAACATCACCTCCGCCTATCATAGCCTGCAGTGTCTGTATAGCCTCATCACGGTTGTTCATCTTGTCAAGCCTTGCCTGAGCAAAATAATCGTCAGCGGCAGGCTGTGCTTCGGCATTTACAAATTCAGTCTCGCCGTAATTCAACTCATCAGCCTCGTCCGAGACCGATACTATCTTATCGGGTTCTTTTATGTCAGGGGCAGTCGTATAGTTTATGTACACTGCAACCGCCAGCATAAGTGTCAGGCATGACATTATTATCTGTTTCTTTCCGATTATAATTGATGGCTTTTTCATATAAATATCTCCTTTATTCAAGTGTTGTTACATATATCCTGTTTGTAGGGATATCAAGTGCAGCTGATGCTGCTTTATAAATTCTTTCACACACAGCAGGACTTTTACACCCTGAAGCTGCTATCACTGCCCCGCAAACCTCAGGCTGTTCTATTTTTTCGATAAGAGCAGTTTTCCCGCTTCCGTTTCCTGTCATTACATATTTTTCTTCCACTTCTTTCCTTTTATCTGATTCTGAGCGTCTTTCCTCTGCGGCATATACGTATCTCTCTCCGCTGCCAACATTAAGATATACCTTTACTTCCCCTGCCCCGTCTATTCCTTTCAGAAATGTCTCAAGCCTCCTTTCTGTCTCCGAGCAATAGCTCTCAGCAGCGGCAGCAGATATACCTTTCTCTTTTGCAGAAGTATCAATATCATCCTTTTTGTCAGGAATAACAGATGACAGCATAATAAGCGCTAATCCTGCTATTCCGCATACAGCTACAGCCGATGAAAGCTTCTTTTCGTTTCTCATGTCTTTTAGTTTATTCAGTATATCCATAAACTACCTCCGTCTCATTACCAAGACAGCCTTTTATGATCTCTGCCGATTTTTCAATATTATCTGCATTTACAGTGACCTTAGTAATAATTATGCTGCCATCATCAGAAATATTAACATCCACTGAAACTTTACTGCATTTTATCCCTGATGCTTGTATCTGCTGCTGAAGCACCTGTGAAATATTATCGGCTGTCTGCTCTGCCAGGGCACTTTTGTAAGCTTCACGAGAATAGTTATTCTCCAACAGCTCACGTTCTGATAATTCAGGCAGTTGAACTTCAAATCCGCCTTTAACAAACGGTGTTAACAGCACAATAACGAAAACCATTTTCAGTATAAGCTCCATCCTTTTTCTCAGCACAGACACAGCTGTAAGTTCCCTTACAGCCCATATGCCTGCCGATAATATACAGACTGAGAGCACTGCTGATTTAAGAGCATCCATCTTCTACTCTCCTGTCAGTCGCTGCAGCAGTTCAGCAATATACCGCTGCATAGTACGAACACTACTGAAAAACACACAAGAACGCTTTGTGCTATTGCAAGTCCGCAGTCCAAAGCATTAAGCAGCTTGACAACAGGGCCAACAGAGAATAATTCAGCTGCAGCAGAGGATATCCACATGACCAGCCTGTATATCATTATCTCTATAACAGGCGGAAGCATTATGATCATCAGTGCAGTTGTTCCAATAGTTCCGATAGATGTCCTGATTATATCAAAACTGCCGCGTACGGTGGAGTATGCATCAGAAACTGCGCCTCCGACTATAGGTACAAATCCCGATAAAGCAAACTTGACTGTTTTAGTAGCGACTGAATCCGCCTTGCCTGCTATGGTACACTTCATCGTAACAAATCCTGTGAACAAAGTCATAATAGCTGTCATCCCCCAAACTATGATCTTTTTCAGCAAAGACGTAAGCTTTTCGAGTGATGTATCGGAAAATATGCTGCCTGATATTGCAAGGACCGTTACTATGCTTATAACAGGCATTAAGTAATTGTCAGTAACAGTCACCATCAGCTCAGACATTGCAAGGATAAGGATATTATATATGCCCGCCGCAGAAATGTTCCCCATTGCAGCTGTAACACCTGCAAATACAGGAACAAAAACTGTAATAAAACCGCCTGTCCTTCCCACAGATCCCAGTGCTCTGCCATAAACTTCAAATAATGCAGGAAATATGACAGTTACTGAGGAAAGAACACATATCATTCCGTAGATATCCTTATCTGAACTATGCAATGCGTCCTTTACAAATGCCGAAAGGATAATAACCGTAATAATTGCAGCAAGCAGCTTAACGGGAGCTGCTGTCATGCCCGATAGCCTTTCTTTCATCTCGGATATCAGGAAAGAAATATCAGGGTCAGATATTTGTTCAGAAGAAACTCCAATATCACTTTCTCTGAGTATATCATCAATATCTTCATATATCTCATGACAGGAAAAGTCGATATTATCCTCAGCTGAGACACATACAGGCACGCATATCAGAATCAATAAGATAAACGGAACAATAAATATGATAATTCTTTTCATTCAGCTACATCATCTCCTTTACCATATCCACCACTACCCTGAGTAAGGGCATTGATATAAAAGTCAGTGAAGCTCGTCCCCATAATTCTGATGCTGAAGCCATTGCATTCTCTCCGCTGTCAATGCAGATATTCTTTGTAATATCTGTTATTATACATATAGCTGCTGCTTTGAAAATAATGGCATAGTATCCTTCATCAAGACCTGCCGAAACAAAAAGTTCCCTTATTTCATCAGTTACAGGATACATGAATTCCGCAGCACCTGCGATCACAGCTGCACATACAAATATCGTTAGAAGGACTGAGTGTTCTCTGCAATATTGTTTGAGTAAAACTGCAATGACCGATGCACATATGCAGAATAACGAGACCTGAAAACAGCTGTTTACCATAATCCAAACACCGTTTTTACAGTTTCAAACAATCCGCCGATCTCCTCAACTATTATAACAAGAACAACGATAAGACCTGCAAGGGTAGTCATCATCGCCTGTTCCTCACGCTCAGCTCTTTTCAACACAAGATTCAGCACAGCTACGATTATTCCCGTACCTGCAATTTTAAAGATGAGGTCTATGTCCATTGTCTTCACCTTCCCTAAACTATCACTATTCCTGCCATAAGTCCGAATAATATGCCTATAGACCTGTAAAGGCGTCCGTATCGGATGTATTCACTGCTGCGTCTGCTTCTTATTTCGCTTGCAGATTCGGTAAGTGAATCAAGCATAGCCGATTGCCCCTCGATATCAGAAGTACCCAGTTCTCTGCAAAATCCTGAAAGCAGCCTTTTTTCTTCATCATTGATCTCTGCTTTTTCAACACATCCGCAAAGCAATGTGTTAATATCTTCAGTTACGGGGATAATATCGGGCATTGTCTTAAAAATAGGAGATATGTCTTTCAGCTCATTGATTATATCTTCTGTATCGCAGCAATTACATCTTATCAAAGTGCTTGTACGCCTTAACATAGAAATGATCTCATCGCATATTTCTACTTTTTTTCTGTATGCTGCACCTTTTGATATCCCCCATAGTCCTCCGCATATAACAATAAGACATATCCCCACCGCTTTAACAAACATTTATTAGGCTCCTTATCTCTTTTATCTTCCACCCCTGCCTGCTGAGAAAGACAGCTTTCTCAAAATATCCTGCCTCAAGAAGTTCACGTGAGAATTTACGGCTGATCAGATCATCCATGTTTTCGGCGTGGAGCGTTGCTATAAACTTAACACCGCACCCAACTCCGTCACGGATAGCGGCTGCGTCACTGCTGTCAGCGATCTCATCGCAGAAAATGTAATCAGGAGACAATGTGCGTATAGCACAGATTATACTGTCATGTCTATTCTTGTCTGTAATAATATCTGTAAGATATCCCACATCGTTAGTTGGACATCCTTTAACAACAGCTGCAATTTCGTTTTTTTCATCTATAAGGGTACACTTCGATATATTTCCGAATGACCTGCATATATCCCGAAGAAGCGTTGTCTTTCCGGAATTTACGGCTCCGCAGATAAGAGCACTTCTGCCGTATACTGAACTGAAAAGTTCATCGGAACAACCAGTCACCTGACGAGCTATACGAAAATTTATCGATGAGATGTCCCTTATCATTCCTTTATCTCCCTCTGAGTATGTACCGCTAAGACCTGCACGAACCCCGTTTTCAAGTACAAAGCAGCCAACAGCCAATTCTCTTTCATGGCTGTAAACAGAATATTTGCTTATCCTTGTAAGTATCTCCCTCATATGCGCAGAGTTAACAGCAATACATTTCGAGTTGAAAACCGATGTAATGTCACCGTTTCTGCACAGATATTTTATACCTTCACTGCTAACTATAGCAATGCCTCTGCCGTTATACAACCGTATCTCAGAAATATTGTTTCCGGCTTTCTTCTCTGCTGAGATAAGGGCACTTCTTATATCCTCAGCCATGTAGTCACATACTACACCAAAGCTTGTCCTTGACATAAGCCTGTTCACCTCCTTTGTACAATATATTCAAGCAGACAGGTGTATATGACAAAAGGGCTGCACAGCTGCAAATATTTAAGCAGCCATACAGCCCACAAAAAACAGCACACCGAAGTGTGCTGTGATTTTTGAATTATTCCTTTACACCGCCAAGAGCAACACCAGCAATGATGAATCTTGAAAGGAGTATGTAAATGATTACGATAGGAAGAATTGAAAGTGCAATTGCAAGATATACTGCACCAAAATCAGTGAACTTATCAGAAGCCTGCATAGCAGAGATCATCATAGGAAGTGTCTTCTGCTTGAAGTTAGAGCTGATAAGAATCATGTTTGGTGTATAGAAGTTGTTCCAGCTTGCTATGAAGACGAAGATAGACTGTACAGCAATAGCCGGCTTCATCATAGGAAGTGCAATTGAAAGGAAAGTTCTGAACTCAGAGCATCCGTCAATACGTGCAGCTTCAACAATCTCTTTCGGGAATGAAGACTTCATGTAAGAACTCATGAAGTATACAACTGCAGGTGCTGCGATAGCAGGGATGATAAGAGGCCAGTAAGTATCTGTAAGATGAAGCTTCAGCATGAATGCTACGAAACCTGCTGATGTTACCTGCATAGGCACCATCATTACAAGAAGTATGATAGTATATGAAATATCTTTCAGTTTAAAATCATAAACCTCGATACCATATGCTGTCATAGCTGAGAAAAATACAGTAAGTACTGTTGAACAAATTGTGATAAAAAAGCTGTTTCTGTAACCGATAAGGACATTGAATATAGATAGATAGTTAACATCCTTGAATACCTTATCAATATTCTTGCCGAGGTTTGAACCGGGTACAAATGAAATACCGTTAACGATCTCTGTAGAACTTCTTGTAGCATTGATTAAAAGAATGTAAATAGGAAGCAGACAGATTATAGTCAGAATAATGAACCAGATGGTCAGTATAATAGACTTTGTTCTGAGCTTAGCAGTATAGTTGTCCTTGGCCTCGCCATATGTTTTGCTCATTTTACTCATACACCAAAACCTCCAAACTGCTTAGAAGCAAACTTCTCCTGTTTTGCTTTCTTCCTATTCTGCTTCTTCTTAGCGATAGCATCCTTGTCTCTTGTCATATAGAATGCGATACATCCGAGAATAAGAGTAATGAAGAACAGTATAACAGATGCTGCACCTGCGTAACCCATCTTAGGATCTACCTGATCGTGGAAATATTCGTAGATGTATACCGCAACTGTTTTGAGGTTATTGCTGACCTTATTAGGATCCTTATGATAGAGATAAGGAATATCGAACATCTGGAGACCACCGATCATAGATGTTACAAGAGTGTAAGCAAGGATAGGGCTCAGCAGAGGGAGAGTTATCTTCCAGAAAGTCTGCATACCTGTAGCACCGTCGATGCTTGCAGCTTCGAACAGTGATGGGTTGAGACCCTGAATACCTGACATAAGCATGATCATGGTATTACCGAACCACATCCATGTCTGGATAAACATAACAACACCACGGGACTGCCACATACCCGTAACGAACTTGACTGTATCGTATTTTTCGCCGGGCAGTTCCTTTACGATCCCAATTTTATGGAGAAGAAGGTTGATAGCACCGGGAAGATTCTGTGCTTCACCGCAGAGCTGAAGGAAAAGAACAGCAACTGAAGCGGCTGTAATGATGTTAGGAAGGTACATTACTACCTTGAAGAAGCCCTTTGCTGGTATCTTAGTATTTGCCTCTGTGAACCATACAGCAAGTGTAAGAGACAGAATGAGCTGAGGAATAAAGTTACCTACCCAAAGTATGACAGTATTTTTTAAAGACATGAAAAAAGTTTTGCTGACGTTTTTGGCAGTACGGTTACCGACAGCAAAAAGAATAGTCTTATAGTTATCGAGACCAACGAAATGAGAATCCTTATTATCCTGGAAAGAAAGGATAAAAGTATTGATCAGTGGCCATAACTGGAAAAAGAAATAAACAAGAAAGAAAGGCAGAATGAAAAGATAGCCATATTTAGCATAGCTGATTGATTTAATTCGCCTCTGTGCAGCTGATGCCATACACACACCCTCCCATATAGTGAATATTTGATAAATATGCGCCTACGGAATACATCAGTATTCCGTAGGCAACAATCTTAGGAATTTAAAATATAACGGAATTATTCATCCCAATCGAGTGATGTGATGTCCTCAGATACGAGATCCTTGAATGCCTCAACAGTGTCTTCCCATGAAGCGCCGCCCTCGAGGTATTCTTCCCTAACAGCGTTGATGAAGTCAGTCTTAACTGTTGCATCATACTCTGTGATAAGGCCGTTGAAGTTGATCTGCTTAGCATTCTCAGCAAGAGCAGCGTAGAAGTTCTGGCCGCCCATGTTGTCTGTGATCTTCTTGTTGAATACTGTATCAGATGAGATAAGGTCATCCATAACCTTGCTGTTGTTTACATACTCAGGCTTAGATGTTGCATATGCAGCCATCTGAGCTTCGTCTGATGTAGCAGATACGATGAAGTCACGAGCTTCTTCACCGTTGTCAGTAGCAGGATTAACAACGATCCATGTACCGCCCCAGTAGAATGGCTGAGGTCCCTCACAAACAGCCCACTTGCCGTATGTAGCGCCGCCTTCGCCGCCTGCAGCATCGAGAGCGAATCCGCCGAAGCCCCAAGTTGATACGAAGTAACCCATGCAAGTATCATTTGTACCAGCTGCTGTCCACTCGTCAGACCACTGGGTGTTCTTTGTGATACCGTCGTTATCCCAGAGTTCCTTAGCTGTCTTAGCGAAGTCCTCACAGAAATCATCGATCTGGAGCTTGTTGTCAACTACCCAAGGAGCTGTACGTCCGCAAGCGTAAGCCTGCCACATACCGCCGAGTGTATCAGCAAGAGCTGTCTTGTGATCTGATGCCTCAGCAACTTCCTTAGCAGCAGCAACGAACTTATCCCAGTCGCCGATCTTTTCCTGCATAGCCTCAGGATCCTCAACGCCGAGGAAATCCTTAGCGAGGTCAGATCTGTAGTAGAAGCCGCCTGCTGCAGCCTGCCATGAAACGCCCTTACGAACGCCGTTCTTATCCTTACCGATCTCATCAGTATAGCTGTAGATGTTAGAGAAATCGCTGTCGCCAAGACCGAGCTTATCGAGAGCAAGTGTCTTCTCATCATCGTTGATGTACTTGAGAGCCCAGTCAGCTTCACAGAAGTAAACATCGAGGTCATCGCCGCTCTTGAAGAGGTTGTCATACTTCTCAGCTGCGTCGCCGCCGCCTACACCGAAGTTGATGAACTTGATGCTTGAATCAGCTGTATTATCTGTAACTGCTGCTGCGTCAAGGCCCTTCCACTGAGCGATGAGGTAAGGAACATCGTCTGCGTTCCAAGCAGCAACTGTGAATGTATCTCCGCCTGTGCCTACAGAAGCGTCGATCTCACCTGTGCTCTCTGTTGCTTCAGAAGACTCTTCGTCAGAAGACTCCTCCTCAGATGATTCTTCCTCAGATGACTCCTCAACTGAAGACTCTGGCTGTGAAGATGAAGATGAAGATGACTTCTCGTCAGTGCCACAGCTTGCGAATGCAGTAGCTGACATTGCGAGAGTAGCTACTAATGCTAATGTTTTCTTAAGTGTGTTCATTAGATTTTTCCTCCTTAAATATGTATATCATACCTCTTGCGGGTAAGATATTCGTGAATAATAAATAATAATGGTGTGTTACGGATCCCTCAAGGGCTTGTTCAGCCCGTGTGAATGTCCTCACCCAAGGCTAAAACATCACCCTTCGTTCACCGTTTGCGACTGCTATTTGGCGCAGTCTATAGAACATGGACCTTACGTCCGTTTGTTTCAGTACAAAGACAATCAAAGCATTACGGATTACCCAAATATGAAGCCTTGGTTTCATATGCTACGGCGGCACGTGAATGGGGATGTGTTCCGCAGGCACGAGCCATTGCTTTCGCATTTCGCCTTGGCAGTCAAACCCGTGTGAGATTCATCAGGGATACTGCCAAGTACGGCACTATCCAAGCCCCTTCTCACTACAATGTTTCGGACTGCTTTTGTACTACAAATATACCGTATTTTTTGTCTAAAGTCAATAATCTGAATCGTTCCTTAATCTTTTTTGAACACTTTGTACACTTTCAACACGGCTTTTTTAGCAATTATAACACAAATAACAGTCTCAATTTCAAAAAGTTACAAAACGGTAAAGAGACAATATGCCTCTTATTACACAATGAAAAGCTGAATCTTTTATTGCAATTGCCTAAGCCTCACAAAAAACAATGCTGTATTTGGTCAAATTTATAGCAGAATTATACAGGTCGTACATAACCATTATTTTTTACTGATTCTCTTGCGTAGTAAGTTATTATGTCTGTGGCATCCCTTCCATCGATAACATCATTCTCATCAGTGTCACAGTATGGGATCACTTCGCTGTCAAGAACACCTTTTCCTCCTGATGATATCTGAGCATAATGTGTAAGCACAAGTGTAGCATCTCTGCCGTCAACTATCCCGTTTTTGTCGGCATCACGCTTTAAAAGTATAGTCAGCAGCTTTACCTTTGAGGCAAATTCAGTATCGGCTGCTTTTTTTCTTATTATATAATGTGTTTTCGATTCAAGCTCAGGCGAATATGCGCTAAATGTATACAAGACTGAATTAAGCTCTTTCTCATCAGAGATACCATAGCTGTCAGACATCAGCTTTACAAATTTTTCCCTTTCATTTTCATATTTGTAATCTTCAAACCACTGACCTATAATATCTTTCTCAGTTTC
>JAFOMV010000206.1 GCA_017418765.1 Ruminococcus sp.
TCATTGTACAAACAACTAAACATCACTGTGGATAGGACAAAACAATATTTTTGTACTTGATTTTTCTGCTTAAACAAGATATAATTTAGTTATAAATATGTATACCTATGGGAGGGCATTAACAATGAGAAACAAGTTATTCGCAAAGGCAAGTGCCGCTGTTATGGCTGCTGCTATGATGCTCAACGGCTCAGTTGCAGCTATGAATACTGTTGTCGCTGCTGACGCCAACAAGTATGAGTTTGAAGATGCAGACATAAAAGGTGATATCACTGTTGAGTCTGATGCTTCCGCAAGCGGCGGTTCTGTGCTAAAAATGACCGACAGCGGTACTATCAACCTCAAGGTCAATGTTGATAAAGCAGGTTCTTACAAGCTTACTTTCTACGCTTTCGGTATCGGCAGTGACAAACAGCAGAACCTCACTGTAAACGGCAATGCTCAGGGTGCTATCGGTATCCCTAAGAGCGACAAATACGAGGCTATCTCAATTCCTGCTGTTATGCTCAAAGCAGGCGAAAATACTGTTACTATCGAAAAATCATGGGGCTGGTCACAGTTCGACTACATGACCGTTACATCTATGGCCGATGCTAAGATAGCAGCTACACAGACAAAGCCAAGCGATCAGCTGGCTACTGTTGAAACACAGAGCCTTATGGCTTATCTCGCTGAAGTTTACGGCAAGAATATAATCTCAGGCCAGCAGGAGATCTACAGCGGCGGACCTCACGGTCTGGAAACAGAATTTGAATACCTCAACGATCTCACAGGTCACTACCCTGCTATCAGAGGCTTCGATTACGGCAACTTCTGCTGCCCTGCATTCGGAAGCGATGATGGTTCCACAAAGCGTATCATAGACTGGGTAAAGAACAGAAACGGTATCGCTACTGCTTCTTTCCACCTCAACGTACCTAAGGATTTCGAGAATTTCAAACTTGGTTCAAAGATAGACTGGTCAAAGACTACTTACACAGCCAAGGATACAGACTTCTCACCTACAAAGGCTGCCACAAAGGGCACAAAGGAAAATGAGTACTACATGACTGCACTCAAGACTCTTGCTGCTGAGTTCAACAAGCTGGAAGCCGAAGGTATCCCTGTTATCTGGAGACCTCTCCACGAAGCTGAAGGCGGCGGCGGAGAAAAGGCTTCATGGTTCTGGTGGGGCAGAGAAGGCAGCGCAGCTTACAAGCAGCTCTGGGTATACACTTATAAGGTACTCACTGAAGACCTCAACTGCCATAACCTCATCTGGGAGTGGAACAGCTATAACTTCGCTACATCAGAAAACTGGTACCCCGGCGATGACTTCGTAGATATCATCGGTTACGATAAGTACAGCTGCACAGACTGGTCTACAGGCAGCGCAAAGCTCTATCACAATGACAGCCCGTTCACTTCTACTTTCTATGGTATAATGGATAAGTACAAGGGCGCTAAGATGGTATCAATGGCTGAAAATGACAGCTTCTCAAACCCTCAGAAGATGCAGGAGGAAGGTGCCGGCTGGCTCTATTTCTGTACATGGTATGACGGCGGTTCTAAGGATACTAACTTCCTTTCAGAGCCTACATTCAATACTAAGGAAGACACTATCGCTATGTATAAGAGCGATTACTGCATCACTCTCGATGAGCTTCCTAAGAACCTCTACAGCAGAACTGATGTAACTGCTCCTGATCCTTCAAAAACAACTCCTAAGACAACAACTACTGTAACTACTACTGAGCCTCGTGTTACTACAACTACTGAGGCTGATCCGAACAAAAGCTTTGCTAAGCTCGGTGAAGACGGCGCAAATGTTACTATCAAGCTTCCTGAAGCTGCTGAGACTGTTTACCTGAGAGTTGATCTCCCTGATAACTGCACATACGCTAACGGCGGTCTCGGTGTAAGTATCCCTGTTGACGGTGAATACTACTGGGCTAACGTTAAGTGGGAAGCAAGCGAAAGCGGCGATATTAAGGTAAACCTCGTAGACAATCTCCTCAATGTTACCCTCGGTACTGAGGCTGTTGAGGATGAAGCTGTTATCAACGCTGTAAAGGCTGCTCTCGTTAAGCAGACTGAATTCCAGGGACAGATCTGGTACGCTGCTAACGGTGCTGAGGCTCTTGATTCAACAGATGGCGTTTATATCTCAGCTGCTTACATAAAGAAGGGCGAAGATACTGATATAACAACTCCTACTATCACAACATCTACTACTGTTTCAGCAGAAACCAATCAGAACGTTGTTTACGGTGATGCTAACTGTGACGGAAAGGTTAACCTTTCAGATGCAGTTCTTATCATGCAGACACTGTCTAACCCCTCAAAGTATCAGCTCACTGAACAGGGTAAGGCTAACGCTGACTGCTCAGCTAACGGCAACGGAGTAACAAACGGCGATGCTCTTGCAATTCAGAAGTATATGCTCAAGCTCGTTGCTTCACTTCCAACTACTGAATGATACTGATGTCCTTATAATAATACGGATATGAATAACAAAATGACCTTGACTTTTATCGATAATAGTCAAGGTCATTTTTATGCACTTATGTAGTACTGATGCAAAAACAGCACCGTGCAAAACTGTTTACAGCGCTGCACGGTGCTGTTTATTTATTACTTCTTTTCAGGAAGCGACTTGATTATACTGAGTCTGTATTTCTGTATAGCAAGTGCATCTGAATTTGTTACGCCATCACCATCACCGGAACAGTCAGCATTAGCCTTACCCTGTTCAGTGAGCTGATACTTTGAGGGGTTAGACAGTGTCTGCATTATAAGAACTGCATCTGAAAGGTCTACCTTTCCATCACAGTTAGCATCACCGTAGACTACCTTGCTTTCAGGTGTGACAGCAGGCTGATCTGCTGTAACAACCGCAGGCTGAGTAACAGTTGTTGAAGCTGTAGTAACAGTTGTAGTTGTTGCGGTAGTTGTAGTTGTAGTTGTTACGGGCTTGTTTGTAGTTATATTAGTTACAGCAGGCTGTGGAGTTCCCTTTGTTGTGCCTGCGCCTCCGTCAAGGTTGCTCTTTTCGCCTGATGCATAGAATTGTGTAAGTGAAAGTCCGTTTGCGCCAAGAGCCTTCTGATGGTCAAGTCCGATGTATTTGCCGCTTGCTGTCTGCCAGAGTGATTCTTCAAACAGACCATACTTTGCAGCATCCCATGTCTTGAAATCATTGCCGAGAAGTCCGCCTGTATCACCTGAGTTTGGATTGAGGCACCAGAATGTATGGTTGATGTGATGCTTTATCATGTAATCACGAAGAAGTGTCATCCATTTCTGATTCTTGCCCTTATCCATATGTCCGCCCCATTCACCAATGAGAAGCGGTGCGATCTCTTTATCATTGATGTACGCCCATGTATCGTACCAGTAATCGTCAAGGAGAGTTTTCTCTGAGAAATCCTTGTCGAACCATGTCTGAGCGTATACTGACGGGCCGTAGTCATGAGGTGAGTAAACTATCTGGCTTGTACCTGACTCAGGCACTACAGGATAATCCTTTACACCTCTCAGGTTTCCGCCCCACCAAGCGCCGTACCATGTTGACTGTTCAGGAGTTGCATCCCAGATATCAGGAGTATCATATGTTGCTCCCTTGTCTGTTTTAGGATACTGCTCTACACCTTCTATCATGATAAGAGCGTGAGGATTTACAGCAAGGATAGCGTCAGCGCACTGTTTTGCTGCATATGCCCAGTTGTTCTCATCCTTTGAACCATCCCACTTAGCTATGCCGGCAGGACAGCTGCTTCCTGTGTAGCCACGCTTTCCGTGAGGCTCATTCTTCAGATCATAGCCAAGCAGAGTATCATCATTCTTATACTTGTCAGCTATCCATACAAGAGTATCTATCCAGTCCTTTGTGCTGATACTTGCTTTACCGTACCAGAGCTCATAGTCGTGGCCTGAGTTGTTCTCATCAGGGCTGTGAACATCGATAAATGCCTTGATACCATACTTCTTACACTTCTGCATGATGATATCGAATATCTCCATGCTGTTCTTGAGGGTCTTGCCGTCAGCGCCTACAAAATCCCTGTTGATATTTCCGTATTTGCCTGCCGGTGTGATAGTACCGTCTTCACCTACCTGATCCTCAGGAGGATTATAGCTTGCCTGAACGGAACTTACCTTATGGGGAGCACCATTCATCCATGATTTCAGAAGTGTCGATGAGATAGGGAAACGGATGATGTTTATACCATGATCTGCTACTGCCGAAAGAAAATCGTCAACATCTGTTGCATAAAGTCCGTGAGCACAGTTCTCAGAGCAGTTGAAACCGAACCAGTTAGCACCGGTGAGCCATACTTCGTTGCCGTTCATATCATAAAGACGGCTTCCTTCTGCATGGAGCCAGTCATCGTTGTTATCATCAGCTGCTGCAGCTGAAAGATTGTTAGTGTTAGTGCTGACAGGTGCAGAATATGCAGTACCTGTCAGAGTGATAGCTCCTGCTGCCGCAATGGCAGTAAGAGTTTTTATAATATTCTTCATTTTAAATACCTCTATTCCGTATTATTTATGAACAACAGCGCTATATGCGTGAGCTGTTCAATTGTGTTTATCACCAATGATATCCGCTTTACATCTCAGGAAGCTTGTCTATGAGCTTCAGCTGATATTTCTGTATAGCAAGTGCATCCTTAGTTGTTACACCATCACCTACAGATGAACAGTCAGCGTTAGCTTTTCCTTCCTCAGTAAGAGAATATTTTGAAGGATTTGACAGCGTCTGCATAATCAGAACAGCGTCTGCCAGATCGATTCTGCCATCGCAATTAGCGTCTCCGAGCAGTCCGCTACTGGCATAGACGGTACTAACGAATGTAGTTGCCGTCGAAGTTGAAGTAGTAGATGAAGTATTGCTTGTGATAGTAGTAGATGTAGTTACCTGAGTAGTATCCTTCGGAGTTTCAGCCTCAACAGGCTTACCGTCAGATGTTTTGCCGCCGTCAAGGTTGCTGCCCTCGGATTTTGCATAGTTTGCGTAAAAGTCATTAAGGGATATACCGTCCTTGCCCAGTGCTACCTGATGGTCAAGACCTATGAACTTCTTGGATGTGGATGTTTTCCATATTGCAGGATAATAGTAAGTCTTGTACTTTGTCTCATCCCAGTTAATGGTAGTGTGGCCTGTAATATTTCCGTCAGCTCCCTGTGTAGTTCCGAACTGTATATCCTTCCACAGTCCGCCTGTATCGCCTGAGTCATCATTGAGGCACCAGAAAGTATGGTTTACATGGTGTTTTATCATGTAATCACGGAGAAGTCCCAGCCACTTTTCATTGTCGCCGTCATCAAGTCTTCCGCCCCATTCACCGATAAGAAGCGGATGCATATCTTTTTCAACAAGATATGCCCATGTTTCATACCAGTAATCATCGAGCAGAGTTTTTTCAGTGAAATCCTTGTGGAACCATGACTGGTCACTTACGATCGGGCCGTAGTCATGAGGTGAATATACTATCTGTGATGTGCCGCTTTTGGGAGTTACAGGATACTTTGCAACGCCTCTCAGGTTTCCACCCCACCATGCACCGTGACCTTCAAAGCCTTCAACGCCTTCAATAAGGATAAGTGCATTGGGATTGTTTGCAAGAATGGCATCAGCGCAGTCCTGTGCAGCCTTTTTCCAGTTATTCGGGGCGTTTGAATCATCCCATACTGCATCAACAGGAGCTCCGCCGTATTTGCTGTGAGGCTCATTCTTCAGGTCAAAGCCGATGAGAGTATCATCGTTTTTGTATTCCTCCGCACACCATGCAAGAGTCTCTATCCACACATCCGTAGTAACTTCTACCTTCTTGCCGTTATTGGCAGTAAAGGATTTGCCGTACCACAAGCCATAGTTATGACCTGAGTTGTTTGAATCGGGACTGTGAATGTCAATGAAGGCCTTTACGCCGTACTTTTTACATTTAGCAAGCAGGACCTCAAAAAGCTCCTTACTGTTCACAACGCTGCCGTCTGACTTGATAAGGTCAACATTGAACGGATAGCTTGGATCGTTATTCGGATTAATGCTCTCTATCGGATCGGGATCACCGATCATCCAGTTATAGAGAAGCTCTGTTGATACAGGCAGTCGCAGTACATTTACACCATGATCTGCTATGTCCTTTACCAGATCATCTATATCGCCGCTCCAGAGGTAATGGGGAGAATTCTCTGTACAGTTGAAACCGAACCAGTTTGAACCTGTGAGCCAGACCTCATTGCCGTTCATATCGTACAAACGGCTTCCCTTTGCATGGAGCCAGTCATCGTTATTTGTATCTGCCGCATATACTGTCATGTCAGGTACTGCATTATACATTGAAGCGGTACCCGAAACAGCCATAGCTAATGCAGAGAGCACAGCTAAAGCGGATCTTTTTGTTATTTTCATGTTTCTACCTCTTTCATGGAAAAAGCCTGCCCTTAGGATGTGCACTTCCCGCCCTGGGCAGGCTTATCATTAATTCTCAGGAAGTGATGGTATAAGCTTGAGCATATATTTCTGTATAGCAAGCGCATCAGTATTTGTGATACCGTCGCTGCCTCCTGAGCAGTCTGCATTTGCTCTGCCCTGCTCTGTGAGCTTATACTTTGATGGATTTGCAAGTGACTGCATGATGAGTACAGCGTCTGAAACATTTACCTTACCATCACAGTTAGCATCGCCGTAAGTGATCTTATCTGTATTTGAGGCAGGCGGTGCTGTTGTAACTGTTTCGCTGTCCGGCTTTGTTCCGCTGTGAGGCAGAGCAGTCTGAATCGGGGCAGGCTCAGTTGAAACTGTTGATGAAGTTGTTTCAGTCTTTATATCAGGGGATGTGATCTGAGGAGTTGTTGTTCCGCCATATCCCTTTGAACGGCATTCATTGCAAAGCAGTATACCAAGAGGAGAGATAATGTAATCCTTTGAATCCTTTGGCATATTCTTTCCGCATATCTCACAAACAACAGTTGCTGCAGGAGGTGCAGTCATAGTAGTTGTGCTTGCGGAAGTTGTTGTAACAGTTGTCGTTGTTGTAGTGGTAGATGTTATCGGTGAAGGAGCTGCTGTTACAGGAGGCTTTACTGTGCCCTGTGTCGAGCCCTTGCCGCCGTCGAGATTGCTGCCCTCGCCTGATGCGTAAAACTGAGAAAGTGAAACGCCGTTCTTGCCGAGTGCTACTTCGTGGTCAAGACCTATGTACTTTCCGCTTGTGGTCTGCCAGAGAGCTTCCTCAAACAGCTCATACTTCGGCTCATTCCACTTGATAGCAGTTCCCTTGCCAGCCTGGAAGCTGAGACCGTCCCAGAGTCCGCCTGTATCACCTGAGTTTGTATTCAGGCACCAGAAAGTGTGATTGATGTGGTGCTTTATCATGTAATCACGGAGAAGTGTCATCCATTTGAGGTTGTCGCCCTCCATGTGGCCGCCCCACTCACCTATAAGCTCAGGAGCGATGTCCTCAGCGTTGATATAAGCCCATGTGTCGTACCAGTAGTCGTCGAGAAGTGTCTGCTCTGTGAAGTCCTTGTCGAACCATGTCTGAGCATAAACTGACGGGCCGTAATCATGAGGTGAATAAACTATCTGTGAAGTTCCCTGCTTTGGCTTTATGGGATAATCCCTTGCGCCACGGAAGTTGCCGCCCCACCATGCACCGATATAAGGTGAATCTGTGAGAGAATCAGGCATACCCCAGTAGTCTGATGTTCCAGGTCTCTTGAGTGACTGCTCAACGCCTTCAACGAGGATAAGAGCATTAGGGTTTACGTCGAGGATAGCCTCAGCACACTTTGTAGCAGCGTATGCCCAGTTGTTCTCGTCAGTTGAGCCGTCCCACTTAGCTGCCTTCTTGCCTTCCTGACCTTTACCGTGAGGTTCGTTTTTAAGGTCATAAGCAAGGAGAGTATCATCGTTCTTGTATTTTTCAGCAAGCCATACCAGAGCGTCTATCCATACATCAGTCGTAACGCCTGCCTTGCCGTACCACAGATTATAGTTATGACCTGAATTGTTTGCATCGGGACTGTGTATATCGATGAATGCCTTTATACCGTGCTCCTTGCACTTCTTCATCATTATGTCGAATACCTGCATACTGTCCTTGGGAGTCTTGCCGTCCTCAGAGCAGAAATCAGGGTTGATCGTGAATGAAGGATCAGTGTTGCATGAGAAGCTTCCTACCTTATCGGGTTTTCCGTTCATCCATGAAACAATGAGTTCGGTGGAGATAGGAAAACGAATAATGTTGATGCCTCGATCAGCTATCTCTGTAAGGCAGTCGTCAGCATCGGCACTCCAAAGGTAGTGCGGAACATTCTCACCGCAGTTGAAACCGAACCAGTTAGCACCTGTCAGCCATACCTCATGTCCGTCCTTGTCATAGATACGGCTTCCCTCACAGTGGAGCCAGTCATCGTTGTTTGTATCTGCGGCGCTGACAGTCAATACAGCTGTATTCCATACCGGTGCTGTACCTGTAAAGGCAAGCGAAGCTGATGAAAACAACGCCAGTGCAGATCTTGTTATTTTCTTCATTTTTATTACCCCTCTCATATAGCGCATTGATTTTGCGGCCATGTGCAAATTGGACGCAAGTACGCCTATATTTAAGTATATTGTATCATTTAGGCATTCAAAAGTCAATAGATTTCTAACATTTTTAAACAGTTATTCATAGTTTTTCTCAAATTATCATCAGCAGCGAATAAAATGTCAAAAAGGTCTGGAAAAAAATATCAAGATATGGTATAATAGATTCAAACAGCGACAGGGAGTGTGAAAAATGGTCCTGACAGATTGTCATACACATACACAGTTTTCGGTAGATTCGGAAGCTGATATAGAAAAATGCATCAGACGTGCCATAGAGCTTGGACTTTCCGCCTATGCCATAACCGATCACTGCGAATGCAACCGCTGGTATTCAAAGGAACATTATCCCGATGAAACTACTTATCAGTACTTCGATTTCGGCAAAGACTTTGAAAACTCCGTTTCTGCTGTTACCGCACTGAAACAGAAATACAGCGGAAAGCTTAACCTTATCTGCGGTGTTGAAATGGGACAGGCGACACATAATTATGAAATAGCCGAAAAGATAGTCAGCGACCCGAGGCTGGACTTCGTTCTGGGTTCCATGCACCAGCTGCCAAAGACCGAGGATTTCTGCTTCATCGACTACCATGAATACTCCCTTGACGGTATCTACGAACTGGCACAGCGCTACTTCGAGGAGATACACAAGCTTTGCAAGTGGGGAAAATTCGACGTTCTCGCTCACCTCACCTACTTCATGCGCTATCTGAAATGTAAGGCGAAAATAGACATCGACATCAGCCGCTTCGACGATATCATAGCCGAAAGCTTCCGTCTTCTCGCTGAAAATGGAAAGGGGCTGGAGATAAACACCTCCGGAATACGTCAGGGCTTTGGTGACACATTTCCCGATCTGAAATATGTAAAGCTGTTCCGTGAGATGGGCGGAGAAATAATATCCATAGGCTCGGATTCCCACACTGTCGAGGATATCGGTGCTAATGTGGCTGACGGCATTGAGACTGCACGAGCGGCAGGGTTCACGAGGATCGCTTATTACATCAAAAGGGAACCGAATTTTATTGAATTATAATTGGGATTAAAAATCAGGAATGCGTAATTGCGGTGTGGGCTGTCGGGGACGCCAGCCCCTACAAAATAATTCAAATCCGTCTCCGTCAGGGGACACCGAAATTCCGCATCACGAATTACGAATTAAATCAGAAAGGATATGATACTATGAAAAATGAGATAATCAAAATATTACAGCAGAACGCCCGTATCTCAAATACAGCAATTGGCGAAATGCTTGGTATAACCGCAGAAGAAG
This sequence comes from Ruminococcus sp., assembly GCA_017418765.1. The sequence goes on from JAFOMV010000206.1 coordinate 9,855, forward strand.
CCGCCGCTGAGATAGCAAAACTGGAAAAAAGCGGCGTTATCAAGGGCTACAGCGTTATCGTGGACGAGGAAAAATACGACAAATCCACCGTATACGCTACAATCGAACTGAAAGTCACTCCTCAGCGTGACTGCGGATTTGACGATATCGCAAAGACTATCATGATGTACGACGAGGTAGAGAGCGTAAGCCTTATGTCATCGGGTGCGTATGACCTTGCCGTTGAGGTAAAGGGCAATGACCTGCGTGATGTGGCATTCTTCGTTTCAGAGAGACTTGCTACTATCGATGGTATTCTCTCGACTTCTACACACTTCATTCTGAAAAAATACAAGGAAAAGGGCATTTTCATTGATAATGAGGAGCCCGATGAAAGGGGACTCGGCTGATCGTGATAGATTACGATAAGATTCTTTCAAATAAAATAAAAAATATAAAGCCTTCCGGAATACGTAAATTCTTTGACATCGCAGGCACTATGGAAGACGTTATCTCCCTCGGTGTCGGCGAACCCGACTTCAATACCCCCTGGGTAATACGCAAAGCCGCTATACAGACTCTCGAACGAAAGCATATCATCTACGGACCGAACAAGGGTATCGTTCCCCTGAGAGAAGCCATAACCGATATGATAAACAAGAAGCATGGTGTTCAGTACGACTCCGACAAGGAACTCATCGTAACTGTCGGCGGCTCGGAAGCTATCGATCTTGCTGTTCGTGGACTCATTGATCCCGGCGATGAAGTGCTGGTCGTTGAGCCATGTTTCGTGTGCTATGCTCCCCTCGTTGAACTGGCAGGCGGTGTGGCTGTACCTGTGCCTACACGCATTGAGAACAACTTTAAACTGACAGTCGAGGACTTCAGGGATAAGGTAACAGAGCGTACAAAACTGCTTATTCTCCCATTCCCGAACAACCCTACAGGTGCTATCATGACTAAGGAAGACTTAGAGCCTATCGCTGAATTTCTCCGTGATACGAATATAATGGTGCTGTCAGACGAAATATACTCAGAGCTTACATATGGCAGAAAGCACTGCTCAATTATCGAACTGGACGATATGAGAGAGCGTACCATCTATGTCAACGGCTTCTCGAAAGCCTACGCTATGACAGGATGGAGACTTGGCTATGTTGCCGCTCCTGAACCCATAATATCGCAGATATTCAAGATACATCAGTACGGTATCATGTGCAGTCCGTACATAAGTCAGAATGCCGCTGTTGAAGCCCTTACCTCATGCGATAATGAGGTAAAGAAAATGGTAAAGGAATACAACGTCCGCCGCCGCTATCTGGTCAGCGAATTCAACCGTCTGGGACTTTCCTGTTTCGAGCCCGAGGGTGCATTTTACGTGTTCCCCTGCATAAAGAAGACAGGTCTGAGCAGTGAGGAATTCTGCGAAAGACTGCTCTACGAGGAAAGAGTTGCAGCTGTCCCCGGAAGTGCATTCGGTGAAAGCGGCGAGGGCTATATGCGAATCTCCTATGCTTACTCGCTGAAGCACCTCATGGAAGCTGTAAGCCGGATCGAGAAGTTCCTCAAAAAGCTGGAGGCTGAAAAGAATGGCTGAAAAAATGGCCGTAAAGACTGCGGCAAAGATAAATCTTGCCCTTGACGTTACCGGAAAGCTGGATAACGGCTATCACACCCTTGAAAGCGTTTTTCAGTCAGTGGGACTTTATGACGAAGTTACCGTTGAGCTTGCAGATGAGATATCTGTAAGCTGCGATGTTCCCGAAGAATTTGCACAGTCCGACGAGATACCATGCGATGAGCGCAATATCGCATACAAGGCCGCCAAGCGATTTTTCGAGAACGCCGGCATCAGCGGAGGCTGCCGTATACACATAAAAAAAGGCATTCCCTCACAGGCCGGTATGGGCGGAGGAAGTGCCGATGCAGCTGCTGTACTATATTGTCTCAGCAAGCTGACAGGAAAGGATATCACTGCTCCCGAAAAGATAGGTGCTGATGTACCGTTCATGCTGACAGGAGGTACTGCTTATGTGGAAGGCATAGGTGAGAAGATAACTCCCATTGCCGATTATTCTGGAAGAATTCTGGTCATCGGCAAAGGAAAAGAGGGCGTTTCCACAGCCGAGGCATATGGCAATATCGACGCTCTCCCCTCACCTGTTCATCCCGAGACCTCAAAGCTGACGGACGCTATAAACAGCGCTCCCAATGAAGCTTACAAATACTTCGGCAACCTTTTTGAACAGGCGGTACAGCTTGAAGAAGTTGACTCCATCGAATCGATAATGCTGAACAAAGGCGCACTCCGTGCTGTTATGACAGGCAGCGGTTCAGCTGTTTTCGGACTTTTTGAGAGCCGTGAAGAAGCTGATCTCTGTGCTGACAAGCTGAAAAAGCAGGGCTATTTTGCTCAGGTTTGTGAGACAGTATCAGAAAGCATCACGGAATTATAACTGTTCCTTGCAGTATAAAAAACAGAGGGAAACTCTCTTAAAAAGAGTTTCCCTCATTTTTACGTGTAAGACTGGTGTAAAATATCACGTTTATGCTGATAATTTTTATTTTTCTTCTGTCTTCTCAGCTTCTTCGTTAAGTTCTTCAACTTCCTCAATTGTGAGGTCATCGTAATCAAACTCAAGAAGCTCATTGCAGTTCGGGCAGTTCATAGAGCCTTCTTCGATCATACCTTCGTCGAGGAGAATAGTATCTCCGCAGGTAGGACATGTGATCTCATAAAGCTCATCGTCGTCCTCATCAAAATCGAAATCATCATCGTCATCCCAGTCATAGGAATCCCAGTCTCCGTCATCCTCGTCACAGTTATCGCAGTCGCCGCTGCATTCGTCGCAGTCCAGATCATCTTCGTAAAGATCATCCTCAACCGCACCAAGATCCTGATCAAGGATATCGCAAAGCTCTGTAAGCTCGTCTACCTGTGACTGGAGGTCCTCAACATAGAGCACCATTTCTGACATAACATCAGCCATCTGTATGAGTGCCTTGCCCTCTTTAGTTGTCTTGTCGATCTCGAGACCTTCAAGGAGGCCCTGTAAGTATGACATTTTCTCGGTAAGCTTCATTTCAAGCTCCTCCTCCCGATATATAGATAAATTGATTGCTTTGATTATGCTCTTGACATATATTCGCCTGTTCTTGTATCGATCTGTATCTTTTCGCCTTCGTCGATAAAGAGAGGAACCTTGATCTCTGCACCTGTCTCAACAGTAGCAGGCTTTGTAGCATTTGTAGCTGTATCGCCCTTGAAACCCGGATCTGTCTGAGTAACTACCAGCTCTACGAAGTTAGGCGGCTCAACACCGAAAACGCTGCCCTTGTATGAGAGCACCTTACAGATCATATCTTCCTTAACGAACTTGAAGCTGTCAGGGAGCTTGTCTGCGCTGATCGGAACCTGCTCGTAAGACTCAAGGTCCATGAAGTAGTAGAGATCACCGTCATTGTAGCTGTACTGCATATCCTTTCTCTCAACATAAGCTGTTGGGAACTTAGCTGTTGGGTTGAA
>JAFOMV010000207.1 GCA_017418765.1 Ruminococcus sp.
ATGGCTCATGCACGAATCAACGTAAAGCTTATCGATCAGGGTTCAAGTGAGCTCAACGTTATCATCGGTGTCAGCGAGAATGACCTCCCTGAGGCTATCCGCCGTATCTATGATATGTTCATCAATTCCGAGAAATAAAAACAGAGGTTTTTAAAATAATATGCGGGCGAGCGGAACTCGCCCCTACATAAGCCAACGTAAAAGAGCCGATTTGTAGGGGCGCTTTCCGAGCGCCCTTAATATGATCTTTACCAAAATGATTTTTTTGACAGACTGAAGCCACGGTTATACCGTGGCTTTTACTTTGTTTTCATTCATTATCCTTATCGGGAAACAGGTCTTTCAGGTAGGCTATATTCCTTGCCGCCATGTTGGATGCTGCGTGTGGGAGTGCCCTTATATTCAGCGCAAACAGCGAATATGCCGCCATTGCATAGCGTGAAAGTGCAAGCTCAGGGAAAAGCGGTCCCAGCAGAAACAGGGCGCTCATGGTCTGATAGGAGATATTTACTCCCGTTTTGCACCACATAGCGTAGCTTTCGCAGTTGTTCAGCGCAAGGTTATAGGAGGTCTCGCCCAGTCTGCTTTCGGCTCTGGCTACGGTCTCCTGCGGCGTATACAGCTTATAGTCGCTGCGGATAGACCTCAGTACTCTTACAAGTTCAAAAGGGTCAAGAGACAGGGCTTTGCACACCTGTCTGAAACAGGCAAGGTACTCACCTGCGCTTCTGAACCGGACAGTCTTGTTTTCGTTTTTACGGACAGTTATCTTGTCTGAAACGAAAAGGCTTGAAAATTCCAGCTTCTGAACGGTACCGCCCCTTGCAAAGCTGTCTATATCGGTTATGTTGACAGATGCACTGCCGTCTATCTCACTGCCCTCGTCTGCGGCGTACTGATAAACAGAACTGTCACTTTCGTAAATGCCGTAATGATAGTATATCCCCCTGTTCACACGTATAACATCACCGTATCTCAGATACTGATCCATCCCCATAATGATCCCCCTTTCGGAAAAAGCAATGTTCCTTATAAATGGATTATAACACATCGTTCTCAGAATTTCAAGCGGTGTTTTGTTTGTATGAAAAAATTTCCGAAAACACTTGATTTTTCCGAAAAAGCGTGGTATAATATTACATGATGATAGTTAAAGTAAAAGACCCGATAAATTCGGGTCTTTCGTTTTGAAAGGAGATGCGGACATGAAATTCAAGAAATTCGGCGGTACCGAGCAGAAGGTCTATGACCTTATAAAGCCTATCACCGATGAACTGGGGTATTACCTCTGGGATGTGTGCTACGAAAAAGAGGGCGCAATGTGGTATCTTCGTGTGTTCATCGATCAGGATGAGGGTATCAGTATCGAGGACTGCGAAAGGGCAACAGCTCCTATAAGCGACATCCTTGACGAAAAAGACCCTGTCCCTCAGAGCTATATGCTGGAAGTAGGCTCAGCAGGTCTTGAAAGAGAACTGGTCAAGGAGGAACATTTTGAGGTCTGTAAAGGCGATAAGGTACAGCTTAAATTCTTCAGGGCTATCGACGGCGAGAAGGAAATGACGGCTGAACTTGTCGGGGCAGACAAGGACGGAGTCACTATCATAAAAGATGACGGCACAGAAAAGACCATCCCGCTGGCGGATATATCCGTTGTAAAGCTTTGGCTCGATTTCTGATAAGCGCCGATTATGAATAACTATAATAAATCTGTACTGGAGGAATCAACAACAATGAGTAAGAATAACGCCTTCTTCAAGGCACTGGAATCTCTCGGAGAGGAAAACAGCGTCGAGACCGATCTCCTTATCGAAAAGGTAAAGTCAGCTATGCTGAAAGCCGCTAAAAGAGCTTATCCGCACAGCGAGGACAGGATAAGAGTTGAGATCGACCCCAAGACCAAGAAGTTCGAGATGTTCATAGTGCAGGACATCATCGACGATTATCCTATCGATGAGAACGAGGTAAACATTGACGTTGCCAAGACCATCGACCCCAATGCTGTCGTAGGCGGCACCATCCTGAAAGAGATAGATATCTCAAAGCTGGGCAGAATGGCTGCACTCTCAGCAAAGCAGTCCATCAAGGGCGACCTGAGAGAGATAAACCGTGAGCAGATGCTGGGCAAGTTCGAGCAGAAAGAACACGAATGTATCACAGCTAAGGTCTCACAGGTAGAGCCGGGCAGAGGCACTGTTACTGTGGTATACGAGGGCACAGAGCTCTATCTTTTCCGCAGTGAGCAGATACCCGGCGAAAATCTGGAGGAGGGTCAGTCCGTTAAGGTCTATATCACAGGCATCATAGGCAAGAACAAGAAGCCTGTCGTAAAGATATCACGTACTCACAGAGACCTGGTAAAGCGCCTTTTTGAACTGGAAGTACCTGAGATTTATGACGGCACCGTTGAAGTGAAGTCCATCTCCCGTGAGGCAGGTTCAAGAACAAAGATAGCTGTATGGTCAAAGGACCCTAACGTTGACGCTGTAGGTGCTTGTATCGGCGCAAAGCGTTCACGTATCTCCGCTATCGTCAACGAACTCAACGGCGAGAAGATAGACATTATCCCCTGGAGCGAGAATACAGAGGAATTCATTGCAAGAGCACTTGCTCCTGCTGAGGTGCTGAAGACCATCGTTACCTCCGAGGAGGAAAAGACCTGCACAGTTATCGTGCCGAACAATCAGCTCTCACTTGCCATCGGCAACAAGGGTCAGAACGCTAAGCTTGCCGCTAAGCTGACAGGCTTCAAGATAGACATCAAGCCCCGCTTCGACAGCGTAACAAATGAGGAAGCTCCCGAAATGAGCCCTGATTTCGTTGTTCCTGTTCAGGAAAAGCCTGAGAGCGATGAGGAGACTGCTGAGGAAACTGCGGATACATCCGCTGCTGCTGAGGATACATCCGCTGAAACAGTGGCAGAGGAAACAGAGGCTCCTTCAGCTGAGGAGACAGAAACTCCCGAAGCTGAAACTGAGGAATAATTATGAAGCCTAAAAAAATACCCATGAGGATGTGCCTCGGCTGTAATGAGATGAAGCCGAAAATGGAGCTTATCCGTGTGGTCAGGTCCCCCGAGGGCGAGATGAGTCTTGACCTCAAAGGCAAGGCTTCGGGCAGAGGCGCTTACATCTGCCGCAGTACAGAGTGTTTCGATAAGGCAAGAAAATCAAGGCGCTTTGAAAAATCATTCTCATGTAAAATAGATGAAAGCGTATACGAGGTGATGATGGATGAACTCAGATCAGAAGAAGAAAACGGCTGATCTGCTGGGGATCTGTCTGAAGGCAGGAAAGGCAGTCAAAGGCTTCGACAGCGTATGTGAAGCCGTAAAGGACGGAAAGGCTGCCTGTGTACTTACCGCTTGTGACGCTTCGGCAAAAACGGTCAAGGAGGCTGAGTTCATCGGGAAAAAGTATGATGTTCCCGTATACGGCACAGCCCTTGCAAAAGCCGATCTCGGCAGGCTCTGCGGAAAGGAAACGGCTGTTATAGCTGTAACGGATAAAGGGTTTGCAGATGGCTTCCGCAGGATGACCATATCATAAAAATACAATTGAATATGTGTGCCGCAGAAAATGCGGTGAGATAATGGAGGTAATTTAAGCCTATGGCAAAAAAGATAAAATTAAGCGATGCAGCTAAGGATCTGAATATACCATCTCAGGAGATAATCGACATTTTCGCTAAAAACGGCGATAATAAGAAAAAGGCAGGCTCTGCTCTTACTGAGGAGGAAATGGACCTTGTCCTCGAAAAGTATACCAAATCAAATGAGGTAAAGTCGCTGGATGATTATTTCGCTTCAAAGGATGAGCCAAAGCCTGAGCCGAAAAAGGAAGCTCC
>JAFOMV010000208.1 GCA_017418765.1 Ruminococcus sp.
GATCTCGGTGGTCGCACAGTCCACATGGCCGAGAAAGTCCCTGATGTATATGAGATTTATCCCTGCATGAACCATATGTACCGCCTTGCTGTGGCGAAAAACATGAGCAGTGATTGGGAAATCAACATCAAGTCCTTTTTCTTTTGCCATATCAACATATTTATCGATGATATGCGAAACGCCCCACCGTGAAAGTTTCTGCCCGCGCTGATTCACGAAAAGCGGATTATCTCCCCGGCTGATTCCGGCGTTCCCTTTGTGCTTTTCAAGATAGATTTTAAGCAGCTTCTGAGTACCACTCATTATCGGCACCTGCCTGACCTTGTTCCCTTTGCCGGTCAGCGTTATGACGGCAGGAGACTCCAGCCTGACATCTTTTATGCGAAGATCGCATAATTCCTGTACCCTTGCACCCGTGTCATAAAGCACTGCAAGCATGACCTTGTCTCTGAACAACTGCCATGTATTACCGTCCGGCTGGGCAAGCAGCAGTTTCATCTGTTTCTCTGTCAGATAAGGCACGATGGCCTTCTTGGATTTTTTGTAGTCGATCTGTATGACTGACTGGAGATTATCCATATTTTCGGGAGATATCTTTTGAACATACCGGCAGAAAGAATGCAGCGCGATTAGGCGCTGGTTGCGGGTAGTTGTTTTACAGCCGCGTATTTCTTCAAGCCAGTCAAGGAATCCTGAAACAAGCTCTCTGTCAATATTTTCAAGCTTAAGGCGGTCGCTTTTTATGCCTTTTTCCTCTTCACAATAAATCAGCAGCAGCTTGAATGCATCGGCATAAGCCCGTATGGTATTGGGGCTGAGATTCTTTTGCCCCGGAAGATATTTTTTGAAAAAAGATGTCATGTAATAGGAAAGGGTATGCTTATCCGTCGCTTTCATCATCAAATTCCCCCTCCGGGATAATGTCCCATAACAAGTCCTCCATCTGCTCCACAAGCTTAGGATATACCTCGGCTGTCATACGCAGATAATACTGCGTAGCCCTGAAATCGGAATGCCCCATAAATGCAGACAGATACGGAAGCATAGTCGAAAGATCCTTACCGGATTCAGCCCAGCGGCGAAGATTCTCTACTGCCAGAGTATGACGGAAATCATGTATGCGGGGGCCGCTTGCTGTATGCGGGATATCCGCCATAAAAAGATAGTTTCTGAATCGAATGTATGCCGTGCTCTTATCCATGACACCGCCGTTCCTTCCGGGAAACAGTACTGCATCTGCGGGACTGTCCTTATGGAATGTATCTATGTAGGTTTCAAGCCTGTATATCAAAGAGCTGCAGAGCGGAACGATACGGCTGCGGTCGTTTTTGGAGTGCATGATACGTAATGCGCCGTCCTCTCTGTCGTGATCGGACATTCTCAAATTCAGAATCTCCGAAAGGCGGCAGCCGGTACCGATGATCACTCGGAACATTACCGGATCAATGATATTACGGTTGGAATTGTAGATAGCAGGATAACTGTCAACAGCAGCCAGAAAACGCCTGCGTTCATCTGCCGTATATATGTGAGGGATATAATTGGATCTCGGAATAGTATACCGGGGCTTGATCACAAAAGCGTGAAAACCACGGTCACTAAGATACTGCGCAAATTCTGCAAAAAGGCGTTCCTTCATACATATCATTGAAACCGAATTATCCTGTTCATATATGAACGGGAGCAATATTTCCTTGGTTATGGCTCTGCCCTCAAATCCGTTGTAGTAGAAATAGTGGTCAAAATGCTGTAAGCACCGTTCCTGGCCTTCAAACTTTATTCCGGATAAATGCTTAAAGTTAACGAACTGTTTTATCAGATCGGAAACCGAGCTTTTCCATTCGTAGTATTTCATGTGCCGTCCTCCTCGTCGGGGTCAATTGCGCAGAGGCGAAGGTCATCAATACTCGTTTTCAGGTATATCTCGGTGGACTTGGGATCTTCATGCCCCAGCGTCTGAGATATTGTAGCCAGTGCAGCACCCGAAGTGAGCATATTCCTTGCCAGTGTGCTTCTGAGGGAATGCATGCCGTAATGCTCTCCGGGCTTTTTGGCTATGCCGGCTTTGAAAAGGTATCTGTTTATTGCAGAATCAAGTGCTGCAGTGCCTCTTATCGAAGTAAACGGAGCTCTGTGCCTTACAAAAACATGATCGGACTTTGTGTTCGGTCTGCCGTTTTTCAGATAATCAATAATACTCCAGCCGACTGCATCCGACATCGGCAAATCAATTGGTTGAGTGGTTTTACCCATGATGAGGTGAATAGTCTTGCTTTCCCAGTCAATATTTGAAAGCCTCAAATTACGTATATCTCCAGCTCTCAGGCCGGTGTGTATGGTAAGAAGAAAAACAGCATAATTACGCTTTCCGGCAGGATCCTCTCTGTCGATCGCATTCAAAAGCGCAGTCAATTCTTCTTTCGTCCATGTGTGCGGGATGCCGCTGCTTCTCGGTATACGCAGCTTGGGAAGATATTCCCGCAGGTCATCATCCGTAATGCCGCTTCCATAAAGATAGCCGAACAGCTTTTTTAGATAATTGACCATGCATCCACGGGTTTTTATGGAGTTGTTCTTGTACTGAAGAAGATATTTTTCGATATGTTCGTAGGTGATCTGCTCAAAGGAAGTTATGCCGGCGGAAGATAAATGATCAATAAATCGGCGTACAGCGCCCAAATGATGATGAGTTGATTTTATGCCTTTCTCATTCAAAAGAACCATATATCCCTCATAACCATCAACAAAGCCTATTGGACACTTGAATGCAGGCGTACACCTGTGAGATGTATGGCATAAAGTTCCTTCACTCTCATAATACATCATCAAGTACAACGGCGAAATTTGCCACCGGTTCTTTACATCTCCCGGTTTCTCATGCAATCCGGACAGCCTTTTACCGATCATAGGCTCAAGATAATCAAGGCAAACGGTTTCTGTTACATTCTCAATATCATTGTCGGACAGATAGATGCAGAACAAAGTATATGTGCGGCTGTAATTTGAGACGGTTTTTTCCGCTAGTCCTTGTTCCTTAAGTGTTTTCAGCAAAAAGCTGACCTTTTCTGGGATGTCTGAAGTCTTTATTACAATCATATACATCCGCTCCTTTCATTAAGATGGAAACAGTATAGCATATGATTGTGAAAATTAAAATGGTGAGTCTTTTTGAGCTGAACCCCGGTAAATTCGTGGCTTTCTCATAAGACTCACCATTTTATTTTACTCTACATAATGCCTAAGTGTATGAAAGTGGATATTCTCCAGATCACAGGCTTTTGTGAATTTGCTGAAGTGATAACTCAGCAAACGTGGTTCGATGTAATCCGCATTGCCAGTCAGGATATAGCTATCATCAGGTATATTACAATAGTATTCCTGACAAATATTGAGGATCACCCTTGGAATGGGGATGTCTCTGATAGAGCATTTGCTTTTGGGTTCAGTTATAAGGACTTGCGTATGTGATTTATGATTATCTACTCTTAACCTTTGCATTGTACCTGATATATGGATTATACCCGTGTCAAAGTTGATATCAGAACGCTTCAAAGCGCATAATTCTCCTATTCTTAGTCCTGTATAGAGTGTGAGATAGATTCCGACAGCTAACAGTGAATCACAGCTAAGCAAGAAGCTTTCGAGACATTTCTGCTCCTTCACTGTAAGAACTCTTATTTCATTTGCAGAACGACGTACAGACATATCAAATAGAGTATTATCAATGTTAAAACCGACATGTTCGGCAAACTTCACTACCTGTTTCAGCGTACTGAGAATATCGGCGCGGGTCTTGTCGGAAAGTTCTGATTTTCTTGATATAAAGTCTTCAATTCGTTTATTGCTCAGCTCGGATATAGGCAGTCCTCTGAATTCTGGGAGCAGATGATTACGATAGGTGCTGAAATACTTATTGTAAGTTGACAGCTTACATCTCAGCTTAACACCTGACAGCCAGCTTTCACCTATCTTCTCAAATAACGTTGACGTGCCGATTTTTAGTTCCTGAGAACATTCTCGAAGTTTGTCCCTGACTTCCACATATGAAACAGCATATACGGAACGATAACGGGCTTTCCCATTTTCATCACGTGAGGCTATATACCGACCTTCCCAGCGTCCGTCCCTGCGCTTATATATGTTTTCGCCTCGCCTCATAATTTGTTCCTCCTATCATTTTTATTGGACATTTAGCTGCCATAAGAATAATAATACTAAAACCGAGAAATCTTGAACAGCAGTCACTTTCTCTGACCAGATTTGACGGTAAAAAGCGTTATATAAGATGTAAATGTTATACCATGAGTAATATAGGGAATAAATATAAACATTCGTAAATATCCGCATAAAGGAAATATATATATCAGTGGTCATGACAAGAGAGAACTTTGTTAGTTATATACAAAAAGAAGTAACTCTGCTTGACACTTACTACAAATAGTGATATAATTGTAGTCACATGATATTAGTTTAACAGCTTCCGAGAGTTATGTACTATCGGAAATAAAATGTAGTA
>JAFOMV010000209.1 GCA_017418765.1 Ruminococcus sp.
AGCCAATGATGTGACTGCAGAAATAAACTTTTTCATTTGTAATAATTCCTTTCTTTAGGTTTTTAAGCCTATTAATTTAATACATTAATTGGGTTTGTATTCCTTTGTAAGGGGGACAAATCAGATAATCTCGGATCAAAGCTCTTTTACCAAAGAGAGCATATACTTCTGGATCTGGAGAGCGTCATTAGTTGTTACACCATCGCCGCCCTTGCCTGATGCGCCGCCTGCTACATCCGCATTATCCATACCCTGTGTTGTGATATGATTCTTATTGCTGCCGGTGAGTCCGTAAGCACTTGGGTTTGACTGGAACTGCATGATGAGTACTGCGTCAGACAGATCTACCTTTCCATCACAGTTTGCGTCGCCTCTGGTTATGCTGCCAGGGGTAACACCCGGATTTGAAGCAGAATCAGTGATCTTGATCTTGCCATCGCTGGACTTGACTGAATACTTAACAGCCTTCTCAGCCTCAGAATAACCTGCGTTGATATTGCTGTTATTAGCACCTGAGCCAACGTATGTCTCACGCTTTACTGCTGTAAGCTTGAGAGTAGTTTCTGAACCCGCCTTAGCGCTGCCTGAAACAGTGCCTTTAATAGTACAGAATACGCCGTCTTTGTTGATCCAGTACGAAGAATCTTCTACAGCTGTGGACCAAATCACACTGCTGTACCCCTCGCTGTTATTGATCGAAACGTCAAATACAGGCAGGAGTGATGCTGTCTGGTCATTTGATGATGCTTTAGTATCAGCGATCTCACCCACCGTTATCTTATCGATAGTCACTATTGACTTGTCGTAAGTAACAGCAAAGTCGAGTCCCTGGATGCCAGTCTTCGGAACGTCAGCCAAAGATACATTCATTTCAAATGTTTCACCGGCTTTTGCTTCTGTATTGCCAGCGGATATCTGCACTGTTTCGCCGGCTGCGAATACTGTAGCAAGTGAGCTTATTGAAAGTGAAAGCATCGTTGCAGCGATAGCTCCGATGATTACCTTGTTTGTCTTCATTGATTTTTCCTCCTTCTTCATTAATGTTATATAACAAAGGAACGGCTGCCCCTTTTATTATATCGTAGTCTTGATAGCGGCACACAAAAAGCCGCTGTACAGCTGACCGGATGATCATGAAGACCATGAATGTCATGCAGAGCAGAGGCTGTGTCATGCGCAGCTTTTCCATTGGCACAGTGTATGTACACACTGCATCATGGGGTCTGCGGATCGGCGTCATGCGTACTCTGACGACAGCGGTCTGAGCTTAAAGACCTTGTTCACACTGCCGTGATGAGATACTTGATCCCATATCCATATTTATTCATGATTTCATTATATATCAGCGATAAAAAAAAGTAAATAGGTTTGTATTGTTTTTGGTATTTTATATAAACTGCAAAATGTTTTTTTGCACGGTTTGCACAATGAAAGAATTTGTCAAAATCGCCTGTTAAAAACCTTAGTTTAACACTTCTTTAATTGATAAAATTATTTTTCGAGCTCTCTGAATTCAGCAGGAAAATTCTCCTCGATTATGTCATTGACTATCTGCCAGCTGAATTCCGGATATGTTCCCATAGGGTAAGCATACGGCAGTCCGTGAGAGTTTGCAAGCGCCTCTGTATACTTGCTGTATGGATAAATCCTTATATTCGAGAACGCCCCGTCATCATAGTGGACGATAGTCGGTATGCACTTGACGTTTTCGAGATGCACTTCATTTGTAGCCCCATCGACTACAATGTCAAAATCAGGCATTTCACCTATCACATTGAAGTTGTCAGTCTGTGCGCAGACGAAATTTCCCATTGAGTAATATACAAATCCCTTTGTACCGTCATCTCTTGGTATCCATTCCATAGTCTGAGCTGTATGGGTATGGCAGCCGAGTATAACATCAGCGCCCCAGTCTACCATCTTTTTAGCAAGTTCCTTTCTGTCATCGGATACAATGTTGGTATCCTCTGCTCCCCAGTGAGCGGATACGATAACAGCATCAGCCATTTCTTTAGCCGCCTTGATCTGCCGTTCTATAACATCCTCCTCAGAGTTCATCACAACTCTGATAGGCGAATCATCGGGTATCGAGAAACCATTAAGATGTTCTGCATAAGCAAGGAAGGCGATCTTTATGCCGTTCACTTCACGGATACGTATGTTCTCCGAATCTTCCTCATTTAAATACGCACCCAGTACGGTAAGGTCATTTTCCTCAGCCTTTTTATTCCAGAATCTTATGGATTCTTCAAGGCCGTCAACTCCCATATCGAGAAGATGGTTATTTGCCATAGTTATTACGTCGAATCCGCAGTCAATAACCGCATCAGCGACTTCGGGAGGAGAATTGAATATGAGTACGCCGTTATTCGCACCGCATATCTCGTTGCTTTCGGATATAACTGTTTCCTGATTTATAACTGCAACATCAGCCGATTCCACAAGGTATTTCACTTCTTTATATATCGGCTTGAAGTCATATCCGTATCCGCCGGCATAATCTTCGGCATTTTTGTAAACAGAATAGTGTATCAGATTATCGCCTACTGCAACGACATGAGCTGTCTTATCCTCAGGTATAGGCTCTGTAGTCGGCTCGGCAGTGGTAATCTCAGCAGCTGTTGATGTGCTCTGTGTATTTATTTCAGAAACACTGCTGACATCCTTTACGCTGCTGCATCCGCCTGTGCAGACACTCATAGCAGCTGTCACCATCAATGCGGCAAGTTTACGTGCTTTTCCAAATTCCATAAAGTAGTTTTCTCCTTTTCGGAGGGACATGAAACCATGATGTATTCATATTCTCTCCACCTTAATTATATCACAAATATTTCCGTTTTGCAATTACCAATTGTATCAATCTAAAACGTCTTTACGTCCTGTTTTACGTTATTCTCTTAAATTTAATCATAAAGAACAACGTATCTACGGCATTTTTCGGGCATTTTCCATTGTTTTTTCAGCGTTTTGTTCACCTATACAAAATTTCACCGTTTAAATTGTGCATCCTGCACATCAAAGTGTTCCGGTCTGCTCTCTTGACTTCTGAAGCCGGATAAATTCATCCGCAAGCTGCTCCGCCTCTGCGTAAGATGACAGCATATAACAGCGCCCCCGAAATTTCGCAGAACCGTAATAGCCGTTCATGTACCATGCCGCATGCTTTCTTGCCTCATGCATGGCAAGCTCCTCATTCTTTTCGCTGAGCTGAATGATGAGGCGGATGTGTTCGAGCATCACTCTCATCTTCTCCTCAAGAGACGGCGTATCATATTCCTGCCCGCTGAGCCTTGCCTCTATCTCTCGGAAAACAAATGGATTGCCGTAACTGCCTCTGCCTATCATCACAAGGTCACAGCCTGTTTCCTCGTACATCCTCATGCATGAATCCGCATCAGTTACATCGCCGTTGCCGATGACGGGTATCTTAACCGCCTGTTTCACATCACGTATGATATCGTTGTGAGACTGACCCGAATAGTACTGGTCACGGCTTCTTCCATGCACAGCAACTGCCGCAGCTCCCGAAGCTTCAAGCGCCTTAGCCATTTCAACTGCATTCGGCTCGCCGTAGTGCCAGCCTGCACGGTGCTTGACAGTGACAGGAACATTTCCTGCCGCCTTCACAGCGGCTTCTGTTATCTTAGCTGCGAGTGAAACGTCCTTCATAAGCGCTGAACCTGCACCTGTGTTTACGACTTTCGGCACGGGACATCCCATGTTTATGTCTATTATATCAGGCTCATACTCCAGCACTATCTTCACAGCCTCAGCCATGAATTCAGGTTCACTGCCAAAAAGCTGGACTGCCATCGGTCTTTCCTCAGAGGTGACAGTGCAGAGTGAAGCTGTTTTCTTGTCGCTGTAGCATATCCCCTTTGCCGAGACCATTTCACTGACAACATAAGCGGCTCCGTACTTCTTGCACATAAGTCTGTACGCTCTGTCAGCTACTCCGGCCATAGGTGCAACTGCCGCAGTCTTTTTTATGCTGACACTTCCTATTTTAATTGTATCAGACATTCTGTTTTACTTCTCCGTCCTTCTTTCGGAAAACGAATATCTTGCTTATAACGTAATTGAGTATCAGTACTACAACGTTTGCGGCTATCTTTACTATCCAGTAGTTGATGCCAAGCTTTGCAAAACCGATATTCATGATTATCCATTCAACCGCCAGTGTGAATACTCTGCCGCCGTAGAATCTTCCGCCTTCCACGATGATATTTTTAAGTCCCTTTGCATTCGACTCAAATACCCACAGCTTGTTTGTGATGTAGGCAAATGTAACTGCACACACCCATGAAAAAACTGTACTGATATTGCTTACGGATTCAGCACTGTATCCGCCTGCGTGTTCAAGTACGAATTTCGCAAGGCCTGCCGAAACAAAGCTTACAACTGTAGTAAGAACGCCGAAAAACAGATAAAGCCACTTTTCCTCATACTTGTAATAGATATCCTGCAGCGACTTTGGAAGTATAGATACACACGCCTTTATGATCTTTCCCATATTGTCATCCTTTCCTTTGTCTGATCCTTTCAAATCACAATCATATTAATAATAGCAGTTTGAACCGAAAATTTCAAGGGATTTCATAAACTTTTCACATTTGGGAAAATTCTTTTACTTTCATTTTTCGCCATCTTTATCCCCACTGTGTAAGCTGATTCGACAATTGCTATTGACATTTTCAGCGTTACATGATATAATCTGAATAAAAGACAAGCTTTTGCACTGAGTTTGTTATAAATTATTTTAACGGAGAATAAAATCATGGAAAATAATAAAAACATTGAAATGACAGAGAATAATGAGAATATCAGTATATATGAGTTCCCTGAGTCACTGAAGCCTACTCTCAAACAGTGCTATGATGTGTATGAGATAATCAAGCATGAGCTTATCGGCGTGGACAGCGAATGGCTCAACGGCAAGGGCGAACGCTCACTTATCATAGACTTCAAGCTCGATATCATTTACCTCATTTCATTCATTGCAGTTATGAGCGGCAGCGCTGATGAGTTCCCGCTGTATATGGCTGAGGAGATATTCGCAAATGATCCGCCGTCAAATAATCTTCTCGGTCTGATAAGAGCTGCTGAGAATATGGGTATCAAGGAGCTTATCGACAATTATGACATTACCGACGAGGCTATAGAAAAGTTCGATGCATTCACTTCAAACGTTACTAATATACTTAAAATACTGCCTACATTCGGCAATTACTACGAACTTTCAATGATCTATTATCTGTACTCAACTCTTATCGCAAGCATATGCAAGCTGCTTGAAGCAAACGCTAAGTCATCGATAGTTTTCACAGGTATCAACAACTACCTGAACACTCAGTTCAAGGTGTGTGAGGAGCATATGTCCGAGCGTGAATTGGAGCAGTTCGAGAACAATGTTTTCCCGTACCTCAA
>JAFOMV010000210.1 GCA_017418765.1 Ruminococcus sp.
AGCTTCTCAAGCGGATCTCCTAATTTTGATAATCTTTCGTATTTGTTCTCTGCATCAAAGAACCCTAACTGAGTATATTTCATACCCTTATTATACCACTTTTACTGGGATTTGTATAGGGGGTTTTTAGAGATGCCCTTATTACAAACAAAAAGGAGCATCATGTTCATTCAGTTATAAGTTCTCTTACATCCACGTTCTTTATCTTTCCTGAAACAATGTATGCAAACACAAAGAAGCAAAGGCAGACAGCTGCCGCAGGAAGTGCAAAAGATATGGGTGATACTGCTGCTTTAATATCGGTAAGTCCGACGATCTTAAGCATGAATGCTATCATTTTACGTGCCAGAAAAGCGCTTGCAGCTCCTCCGACAACAGAACCGATCAGCGCAACAGCTGCAAACCTCAGTGCAAACTGATTCCTGAGACTGCCTGCTGACATGCCCAGTGCCTTGAATATACCGATATCGGTGCGTTCATGAATAAATGTACGCCTGCACAGCATGACAACTACAACAGCTGCAAATATCAGTATAACAACATACATCGTATATATGCTCGAATTCATAAGCACATTGACTATCTTTTTATAGGTAAGCATAGTTGCGCTCTCTTTGTTCTCGCTTGCTGATAGTCTGTCAGCAAAACGACTGTTGAGCATATCTATTATTTCGTCCTTTTTTGAAGTATCGCTGAGACTGACCTGCGCCTCCCGTATATCGTTATACCCGAGCTTCGTCATACCTTCCGATGTCATCATCGAAACATTACCAAACTCAAATATCGTCTGGAAATAGCCTGTTACTATGTATTCATCCTTTTTGTCCATATAGGAGACCGTTACCGTATCGCCTATCGTTTTCCCGAGATCATCAGCAAGATTCTTTGTAAGCATTATCTCATTATCGAACTTCGGCTGTCTGCCGTCAATGATATCATACTGGTCCTCAGTACGGCGGAATGAATCTACATACACGAATTCCCAGTCCACTATCATCCTGTGTGAGGACTTCGTATACAGTGATGCACCGCTGTCCATTTCACGTACAGCTTCCTCTATCTCATCGGCATTGCTTATTGTCAGACCGCCTGTGTTCAGAATGTTAATTTCTCCCTTTGTGGTTGAAAACAGCTTGTCGGGATCAAGATTTGCTGTAAGGAGAGTGATGCTGACAAGGAAATAAACAAGTATCGCAACGATAAAAGCAGTTCCCGCATAGCTTCTGCGGTGAGTGTTGAGCTGTCTGAGAACAAGGGACAGTGAAAACGGATGCTTTCTTATCCTGCTGTTAAGACGGCTGTCGAAGTAGACCTCGCTCCTTCCGCCTGATATCGCTCTTACAGGTGAGATGCGCGAGACCTTTGACGTTGCTATAAAAATGAAACCTATGCATATTACTATCATTGCTATCGACACCGCCGCGCATTTGAAAAGGGATACCCCTGTATCGGTCAGTATACAGGTTATGTTCATCCACTTTCGTATCAGCACGGCACATACAGGTATCGATACAATGATCCCGAGTATACTTCCCGCAACGAGTGCAAGGACGTATTCAGCAACATAGATAAGCCTTATCCTGCTGACAGAAAAACCAAGCGCCCGGAGTATCCCGAGATCGGTATACTCCATTTCCACGGATGAACTGATACTGTTATGCATGGTTATAAGTATCGCGGTCAGAAGAATAAGTGTAAATACAGCCATACCTCTTGTACCTGTATTTGAATACATCTCAAACAGTTCCATGAGATGCTGACGGCTTGAAACAGCATTTGCCGATCTTATCAGCGGACCATCCGTCAGATCACGGCTGAGATCTGCGGCAGTAACACCATCTGCGGCATATATATGTATCTCAGCGGCCATCAGCAGCAGACGGCGGGGACTGTCGGTATGGTCGAGTTCTTCTGCCGCAAGTCTGTCAAAATCCTCTTCAGAAAGCACACAATGGCTGTCGTTAACTGTTATAGCGCCAAACACCTTATCCTCATAGAAGCCCTTGACGGTATAGTTCTCGATCCTGCCGCTGCTTGTCGTAAAGGATATTTCTACACCTGGCTTCATCCGCTTGTTCATCTTCAGCTTGTACGGAAGTAAGATCTCACCTTGTTTAAGTTCATTGTCCTCAGTGAAACCGTCGCTGCTGCCATTGAATATGTTGATATCTTCATTCCAACGACGGAAATTAAGTACGACCTCTTCCTCATGACCGTCAACAACAGGCAAACTTTTGAGATACATTAAATTTTTCACGCTGTATCCGGCAACCTTGTTATTACTGTCAAGAGAACTCAGCATATCTTCGGTCAGGTTATCATCATACATCATTATGACAAGATCTCCGACATTCTCCTCAGCGAAGTTCTTTTCCAGTTCATTCCTCAGAACATCGTCATTGCTGACTGTGCCCGAAAATGAAAAGGTTATCAGCGACATAAGCAGGAGTATTCCAAAAAACGCATCCTTTCCGTGTCTGATATGCGCCTGCATCAGTTTAAGTATACTTTTCATGCCCTCACCTCACCATTCCAGTGATGTGAGCCATGCGTTCACCTGAGTCTCGCGGCTCTTTTCATCCTTTTCATCGTACATTGCAAGTTCCAGGTCACCGATTATCCTGCCGTCCTCTATGTATAGTATCCTTGATGCACGACAGGCAGCTTTCAGGTCATGCGTGACCATAAGTATGCTCTGACCGTTCCTGTTAAGTTCAGTCAGCAGGTCCAGCACCTCGGAAGTATTTTTCCTGTTCAGCGCACCTGTAGGCTCGTCCGCAAAGAGAAGCTTAGGTTCGTTGATAACTGCCCTTGCAATAGCACAGCGCTGCTGTTCACCGCCGGAGCACTGTGAAGGAAGATGATACCTTATATCGGATATCCCCATTTTTTCAAGTAGTTCATCTGCACGTTTTTCAGTTTCTGAAGCACTCCTCTTCTTGCTGAGATAGCCGGGAACTATAATATTCTCGTACAGACTGAGATTGCTTACAAGGTGCATCTGCTGAAACACGAATCCGAAATCACTGTATCTCAGGACTGAAAGCTTTTTCTCGCTGAGTTTTGTAAGGTCCTCGCCGTTATAAATGACAGAGCCTCCCGTAGCACCGTCCATGCCGCTAAGTACGTACAGAGTTGTTGACTTGCCCGATCCCGAAGCGCCCATTATCACAGTGAAATCTCCCTCATATATATCAACGTTCATCCCTGTGAGAATATGGACCTGTTTACCGTTATGAGCGAAGCTCTTGAATACTTCCTTTGCGGATAGAATAGTTTTTTTCATTGCTGTTCTCCTTCCTGTCATTTCATGATTCTATTCTAACAGAGAAACTATTAAGAAATCCTTATGTGATATCATTTTTTCAAGGGAAGGCTCACTGTAACTTCAAAACCATTGTCCGTATTCCTGCAGCTTACGCTGCCGCCCGACTGCTCTGCTATATACCTGACTATATACAGTCCGAGACCTGCGCCGCTCTGCTGACGGCTGTTGCTGCCGCGGTAGAACTTATCGAAAATAAACGGCATATCCTTATCGGGAACTCCTCTTCCATAGTCACGGAAGTGTATCTCCGCCATATTACCATTGCGTTCTGCCGTTATCTTTAAACCCGTACCTGCATATTTCTTCGCATTGTTTATAAGGTTCTCGGTTATCTGAACTACTCTTTCGGGATCGGCATAGACTACCGTTTTCTCCGCAGGCATCTCCAACTCCACGTTTCCGTCAGGAGATATATCGGCAACAGCCTTGCTTAGAAGTTCTCCCAGTTCAAACTCCTCAGGGGACATCTTCAGACGTTCAAGCTCGGTAAGGGAATGAGTAAGCAGATCAGAGGTCAGCTTTGAAAGTTCATCGCACTTGCGTACTATAACCTCTGTATACTGTCTGCATTTTTCGGGAGAACTGCCTATACCGAGTTCAAGCGCCTCTGTGTATGCCCTTATCGAAGCTACGGGAGTTTTTATATCATGGGATAGTGCCGCGATAACGGTCTTCTGATTTTCAACAGCTTCACGCTCGCATACACGGGCACGTAATATCTCCCTCCGCATACTGTCAAACGCCCATGTGAATCTTCCGAAGTAGTTAGTTCTCTCATATTCGAGAGGCAGCTCCAGATAGCCGCCTGCAAGCTTATCTGCAAAATCCGACAGCTTATGAAAGGGACGTATTATAACGATGCCGCAGTACAGACTTACTCCCGCAAGAAACAGCAGACACAGCGCACCTGTCACAAGAACAGCGGACTGCCCCTCAGGTATACGTGCATCAGCTATAAGTTCACTTTTCAGCGTTCTCGCAG
>JAFOMV010000211.1 GCA_017418765.1 Ruminococcus sp.
CAAGTCGAAGAAAGCCGCAGGAAAAACGGCACAAACGCACTGACGCAGATACCGCCTGATCCGCTGTGGAAAAAAATACTTGAGGGCTTCAAGGATCCTATGATAATGATCCTTCTTGTAGCGCTCGTCGTTCAGGTAGTACTTTTCTTTATGGGACAGGCTGAATGGTTTGAACCTGTTGGTATCCTTATCGCCATCATCATTGCAAACGGTGTTGCTTCGGTAAGCGAAAACAAGCAGGAAGGCAAAGCTTCCGCCCTCAAGGCAGAAGAAGAAGCAAAGGAAATGGCTAAAGTCATTCGTGACGGAAAGCTTGAGGAAATACACGTTAATGACGTTGTTGCAGGTGATATCGTTTATCTCCAGGCAGGTGACAAGATACCTGCTGACGGCGAGATCATCGAAGGCGAATGTAAGGTGGATCAGGCTGCACTTAACGGTGAGACTGAAGAAGCTTCAAAGGTACCTGCCAACGGTGAAACTTATGATATCAAGGACCTCCTTAACACTCACTACGCTTATCGTGGAACTGTTGTCTGCGGCGGAGAGGCTTACATGGAAGTCAAGGTAGTCGGAGATAAGACACTTTTCGGTGAGCTTGCTCTTGAAGTTCAGGAGGAAACAAGACAGACTCCTTTACAGGTAAAGCTTGCCAAGCTTGCAAAGCAGATATCCACATTTGGCTACGTAGGTGCTATATGCATTATCGTTGGTATCATCCTCAGAGCTGCTGTTACAGGACATCTCCCAAGCAGCGGCGTTGAGTGGATCAAATTCCTGATGAACGCTATCACAGTTGCAGTTACTATCATCGTCTGTGCTGTACCTGAGGGACTTCCTATGCTTACATCCATCCTTCTCTCATTCCAGAGTATGAAGATGGCCAAGGATAATGTACTCGTAAGAAAGATCAACGGTCTTGAAACAGCAGGAAGCCTGAGCCTCCTTTTCAGCGATAAGACAGGTACTATCACAGAAGGATGTCTTTCAGTTGTGGAGCTCATCACCGGCAATGTAATAAAGTTTGATAAATTCGACAAGCTATGTCCTGAGCTTCAGCTCGATATCATCACAGGTATCGGTCTTAACAACAGCTCACAGGCAAGTGACGGACATGTTATCGGCGGCAACAGCACTGACCGTGCTCTCATGACTTTCCTTGTTGATTCAAAGGCAGATGACAAGATGAACAAGGACGAAGTAAGAGCTTTCAACGCTTTCAATTCTACAAAGAAGATGTCAAGCGTTACTATCTGCCGTGACGGTTCGTTCTGCACATACGTAAAGGGCGCTCCTGAGCGTATCGTTGAAAGATGTACACATTATATCGATGAAAACGGCAACAGAAAAGAACTCGTTGAAAAAGGCTATGTTATGCAGTATATCGATGAACAGGCTGCACGTTCAATGAGACTTCTCGGTGTTGCTAAGCGTGACGGTGACAGCGAAGACGGTGACCTCACACTGGTATGCGTTCTCTGTATCAGAGATAATGTTCGTAAGGAAGCAGTTGCTGCTATCAAGGAAGTACAGGACGCAGGCATACAGGTAGTTATGGTAACAGGTGACCGTAAGGAAACTGCTGTTGCTATCGCTAAGGACGCAGGCCTTCTGAAAAATCCTGAGGATGTAGCGCTCACTTCACAGGAAATGGGCGAAAAGTCAGATGACGAACTGAAGGCTATTCTTCCTAATCTCCGTGTTGTTGCACGTGCTCTCCCTACAGATAAGAGCCGTCTTGTGCGCTGTGCACAGGAGCTTGACTATGTTGTCGGTATGACAGGCGACGGTGTAAATGACTCACCTGCACTTAAAAAGGCTGATGTCGGCTTTGCAATGGGAAGCGGTACAGAAGTTGCCAAGGAAGCAGGCGATATCACCATCCTCGACGACAACTTCTCATCTATCGCAAAGGCTATACTCTACGGACGTACAATGTTCAAGGGTATCAGAAAGTTCCTCATATTCCAGCTTACAGTCAATGTTGCGGCTGTACTTACCTGTTTCCTCGGTTCACTTCTCGGTGAGGATCACATGATGACAGTTATCCAGCTTCTTGTTGTAAACCTCGCAATGGATACTCTTGCAGCTATCGCATTCGGAAGCGAGCCCGCACTTAAAGAATACATGAAGGACAAGCCGATACCTCGTCAGGAAAGCATTGTAAGCAAAAAGATGTTCGCACAGTTCGTACTCAGCGGTCTCTACATCACAGCAGTATGTCTTGCAATCAGATTCATACCTGCTATCAATGACCTTTTTGGCGGACATGATACAACATATCTTTGTTCAGCATTGTTTGCAACATTCATGATGGCAATTACGTTCAACGGCTTCAATGCACGTACAGAGCGTACAAATGTATTCGAGAACCTGGGCAGAAACAAGAATTTCCTTATCGTTATGGCAGTTCTGCTTATTGTTCAGTTCGTATTCGTAATGTTCGGCGGAGAATTCCTCCACGTAGAGCCTCTCAATGCACAGACATGGGGAATTTGTCTCATCCTTGCATTCCTTGTTATCCCGATCGACATCATCAGAAAGGTCATCATGAGTTCAGGCAAGGAGAAAGCAGAAAACAAATAAATCAATAAAACTTATTATATCGGAGAAGCAGGATGGCTGTTTCTCCGATAAACATAAAGAAGCATAACAGCAAAACAAAAATCCACAATAAAGGAGTAGTGATTTTTATGAGCATCAATCTTCAGAAGGGTCAGAAAATAAACCTTACAAAAGGCGGTACAGGACTCAGGTCGGTAATGGTAGGACTTGGCTGGGACGAGGCACGTCAGGGCGGACTGAGAGGCTTCTTCGGCGGCGGAAACAAGACTATCGACTGCGACGCATCAGTTATCCTCTGCGGTGCGGACGGCAGGATCGTTGATCCAAATAATATAAACAACACATTGATCTACTTCGGAAATCTGCGTCATTCAAGCGGTGCTATCGTTCATATGGGCGACAATCTTACAGGAAGCGGCGATGGTGATGATGAACAGATAATGGTCGATCTGCAGAGAATACCTTCAAACATAGAGCGCATTATATTCGTTGTAAATATCTATGATGCAATGACTAAGGGTCAGCACTTCGGAATGATAAACAACGCATTCATCCGCCTGGTGGATAATGATACAAGATCAGAGATATGCCGCTACAATCTCACTGAGAATTACAGCGGTATGACGGGACTTGTTGTCGGTGAGATATACAGAAGAAACGGCGAATGGAAGTTCAATGCTATCGGACAGGCTATCCAGGAAGCAAGCAGACTTCAGAATTTAGTTGATCTTTACAGATAAGGAGGATCATTTTATGGCAATCAATCTTCAGAAGGGTCAGAGAATTTCCCTTGAAAAGTCAATTACACACGCACTTATCGGTCTTGGCTGGGATACAAACAAATATGACGGAGGTGCTGATTTTGACCTCGATGCATCGGTATTCCTTCTTGGTGAAAACGATAGACTTATCAGAGATGAGGACTTCGTGTTCTACAATAACCTCAGCGGACGTGACGGTGCTGTAGTTCATATGGGTGATAACCTTACAGGCGGCAGTGACGGTGATGATGAACAGATAAGGATCGATTTCACAAAGCTTCCTCCTGAGATAAAGAAGATCGCTATTTGTGTTACCATATATGATGCTGATCTTCGCAGACAGAATTTCGGTCAGGTCTCAAACGCTTACATCAAGGTCTCAAGGCTTGCAAGCGAGGATGATGAAGTAGGCGAGACAGTTCTCAGATTCGATCTTGAAGAAGAATTCTCCATCGAAACCGCTCTTGTAGTAGCTGAGATATACAACAAGAACGGAGAATGGAAGTTCAATGCTGTAGCCGCAGGTTATCAGGGCGGTCTGGCAGCTATCTGCCGTTCTTTCGGCGCAAATGTCTGATCATGATTGCCTGCACTGTTTATGACGGTGCAGGCAATGTCAATTCTGAGCTTATTGCATGGGAAAACAGGAGATTATTGAGAAAATGGAGATCAAAAAGATGAAGATGAAATATGACGAGCTTCCTTATCGTGTAGGGGGGCTTCTTTACACGCCTGCGCTTAATGACAAGATCGCAGGAAAGATAGTATCAGGTGAGATAAAGGCGCTCACTTCGCTGGTTTTCTGCCTTGAAGATTCTATTATGGATGAGAAACTTGAACAGGCTGAGAAACAGCTGATAAAAACTCTTTCAGAGCTTGAAACTGTTACACATGGGCTTCCGCTTCTATTTGTAAGGGTGAGAGATCCTGAACATATGGCAAGGGTACACGAACTTCTCGGTGTGCATGAACAAATGCTGACGGGATATGTGCTGCCTAAATTCGATGATAAAAATGCGGATGATTATATTGCACTTATCCGTGAATACAATATCATGAGGGAAAATGTCCTGTACATCATGCCGATACTGGAAAGCCGTACAGTTGCTGACGTGACAAAGCGAATAACAGTGATGGACGGACTGAAACACAGGCTCGATACAGTAAGAGAATATGTACTGAATGTAAGGGTAGGCGGCAATGATCTCAGCAATATGTTCGGACTTCGCAGAAGCATGGAACAGACCATCTACGATATCGGAGTAATAAGGGATATACTTGTGGATGTAGTCAGCATTTTTGCGAAGGATTATGTGGTCTCGGGGCCTGTATGGGAATACTTTGGTGATGATACCGATGGCAGATGGGCGGCAGGACTGCGCCGTGAGACAGAGCTTGACATGATAAACGGCTTTTTCGGCAAAACAGCGATACATCCGTCACAGCTCCCTGTTATATATGATTCACTCAAAGTAAGCTTGAATGATTACGAGGATGCAAGGGCTATAGCTGACTGGAAAAGCGACTCTCTTGCTGTCTCAAAGGGAGCGGGCGGAAACCGCATGAATGAGGTGAAATGTCATCTGAAATGGGCAAGACAGATACTTATCCGTGCAAGAGTATACGGGATCAAGGAATAACATGGACTGTATAAAGATATCCACTATAGAAAGGTTAAATAAAATGCCGGCATACACTGAAAAAGAGCTGCTGAGGCTCGCAAAACGAATTAACAATACGAAACGCACCTACCTGCTTGTCGATCCATTACAGGCAAAACATATGCCTGTGTCGCCCTCAGCGGCGCTGTCGATGATGAGGACGCTGGGGAATAAGACAGCGTCGCTTTATCCGGAAACAAGACTTGTCATAGGCTTTGCGGAAACTGCCACAGCTATCAGTGCAGCAGTAGCAGGATGCATATCTGATGATTGCAATTATATACATACCACAAGAGAAGATATAGCAGGAGTTGACGATTGGATAGAGTTCCTTGAAGAACACAGCCATGCTGCCGAGCAGAAGCTTTTCTCAGGTCATTTTTCACATCTTCTTGCTTCTACGCAAACTGTAGTGTTTGTTGATGATGAATTATCAACAGGCAAAACTCTGCTTAACATAATCGAAAAGCTGAAGAAAGAATTCCCTGAACTTGCTGAAAAAAAGCTCGTAGCCGCATCGGTCATCAACAGAGTCTCAGATGAGAACACCGCCATGATGAAAGAAGCCGGAGTTGAAAGTATATGCCTGCTGAAGCTTGAAGATGAAGATCACACTAAAGCTGTAGAAAGCATAAATGTTCACAGTGCAGATAAGGTCAAGGCAGAATATGGTACTTTTCCTGTATGTGCGGAATATCCTGTCCCCGATGCAAGGCTTGGCGTATGCATAGGCGAGTATGACAGAATACTATCAGAGATAAGTTGTGATTTCATAAACTCGAACCGAATCAATGTATATGGCAAAGTTCTGGTGATAGGAACAGAAGAAGCTATGTATCCATCTGTTATACTTGCAAAACATATAGAAGATCTGGGCATAGCTGAGTCGGTAAAGTGCCATTCAACAACAAGAAGTCCTATAGGTATCTCGGGTGATGAAGACTATCCTATACGTTCAGGCAGCAGGATACACAGCTTCTATAATGATGACAGAGCAACATTTATATATAATATTGAAGAATATGATACAGCTATCATATTTACCGATGCAGTTTCACCGAGACAGAAGGCTGTCAGTGATCTTGTATCGCTGATAAAGGATAAGGGGTGCGATAATATCCTTTTTGTAAAGGGGGCAGAAAATGTTCAGCACATATAAAGAAAAGGATGTTACCATACTGCTTAAAGATATAACAGGCCTTGTTGAGCCGCTTGACACAAAAGAACGTGAAGCAAGGATACAGAGCGGTGTACACTATTCAGAGATGCTTCCTTTAGAGTATAAGCCTTCGGAAAGCTATATGTCTGCGTTTTACAATGCTGTAAGTATGTATGCACAGATAACCGCAGATGCAGCCGCATCGCTTTGTGATAAGATAATGAGCGGGAAAAGTTCTCCCGTGCTTGTTTCGCTTGCACGTGCCGGAACTTCTATAGGTGTTATCCTCAAACGATACATTATGTATAAGTATGGTGCAGATGTACCGCATTACACTATCTCTATAATTCGTGGACGTGGTATAGATATGAACGCTGTAAGGTATATACTTGACAGACACAGACCTGAGGATATACAGTTTGTTGACGGCTGGACGGGAAAGGGAGCTATACAGCGAACTCTTGATGAGGCGGTCAAGGACATAAATGGAATGTCATCGGGTCTGGCTGTTCTTTCTGATCCGGCTTATATTGCTGAAAAATGCGGAACACATGATGACTTTCTGATCGCAAGCTCCTGCTTGAATTCTACAGTTTCAGGTCTTTTGAGCAGGACATTCCTCAGGGATGACCTTATAGGTGCAGATGATTTTCATGGTGCCCACTTCTATAAGGAGCTTATAGCCGAAGACCTAACGTACTATTTTATAGAAGCAGTAGAAAAATGCTTTCCGACAGTTTCGGCTGTAACTGATACTCAAAGTGAAACAAACGGTATGGATGAAGTTCGTGAGATAGGCAGGATATATGGTATCTCCGATATCAATCTTATCAAACCGAGTATCGGTGAAGCGACAAGAGTATTGCTCAGGCGTGTTCCCTGGAAGATACTTGTTCACAGTATGGATGATAATGAGCATCTTGGACATCTGTATCAGCTTGCTGATGAAAAGGGCGTAGAGCTTGAAACATATCCTCTGAAAAATTACAGGGCCTGCGGGCTGATAAAGAAACTGGCTGATAACTGAACGTTGATTACTTGTTCTTATCAGCAGAAAGGTGAAGAATTGATGAGACTGTTCATTGATATTGACAATACGCTTATCTACTCCTACAGAAAGGAAGTAAAGGGCGAAAAGATATGTGTCGAATATATAAATGGCAGAATACAGAGTTATATGACAACACGGACTTACGATTATTTCACAAATCAAAACAAGTATGACATCATACCTGTTTCGACAAGGACAGTGCCTCAGTATTCAAGACTTTCTGAGCTTACAGATAAAATTGGGGTAAGATATGCTGTTGTTTGCAACGGAGGAATACTGCTTGACAGGGGAGAGCCTGATAAGACATGGCTTGATGAGACATACCGTCTTATCGGCAGAACATCGCATGAACTTGAAAAAGCCGCTGAGTTTATGGAAAAACTCAGCAGCAGGGAAGTTCACAGAACAGAGGGCATAATGATATATACAGTAACTGATGATCCTGATTATGTAAAGCAGCAGATGAAGGAGAAAACAAAAGATTCAGGGCTGACTGTATTTTCTGATAATAAAAAGGTTTACTGTGTGCCGTCTGTTATAAACAAGGGCAATGCTGTAAAGCGCTGCATAGAGCGTTTCGGGAAAAGCAGGTCAGTAAGTGCCGGAGATGGTATTCAGGATATACCCATGCTTGAAGCAGCAGATATTGCTATCGCAGAGCCGCATATCTTTGGAATACTGCAAAACAGCGGAAAGATATGCGGAGATACAAGTGAGATGTTTTCTGACAGTGTATGCGATATCCTTGAGCAAAAGTTAAAATAATAAAATTTATTTTATTACTTGAAAAAATGATCAGTTTATGGTAGAATATATATGTTATGTCCCAATAGCTCAGTAGGATAGAGCGACTGCCTCCTAAGCAGTAGGCCGGAGGTTCGACTCCTCTTTGGGACGCTTAAAAAAGCTTGCTTGCACTTGATTATCAGTGCAAGCAAGCTTTTTATATATCAATGTGAGAAAAGTGTCATGGCTCCCACAAAAACATTCCCTCTGCATAAGCCAACTGCTTTGTAAGGGTAAGGATACTTTCAGACGGTGAATACATAGTCATGCAGATATCATCCTTATTTAAAGTGATAAGAGTTTCTTCGATCAATATGAGGATATCATGCGGATCACTATATACCAAAGCGGCAATATCTTCGGGTTCAGGAGAACAGATGTCATTTCCTGACGTAAGGTCACGCACTTTCATCGGGAAGTAGCAGAAAAGTTTGAGAATGATATTCATAAAACGTTTCCGCATTTCTGATAACTGTGGTTCTGTTAAAAAGAAACGTTCCACAGCGAAAAATTCACCTTTACTATCAGATGGGACCTGTTTCGGCAGAAGATCGACTACGAAATAATTTTTTTCGAGAAGCTGTTCAATAAGTTCATCATTCATGTTATAACTCCTTATTTACAGTATGATTATCCGCTGTGATCGAGCGAGATTTCAAGAAGAAAGAACTCCGATGATGTGCCATCGGAGTTCCATTGTTATTATTAACATATCGATATTATTCTGCTTTACTTATGATTTTATCAGATTTTTCATTTACGGCAGAATTATTATCAATGTTTGTTTCTGCATTTTTATTTACCGGATCTGAATCTGGTTCAGCGTTGCTTTCAGTTCCTACCTCAGTTTCCGGTTCAGCGCTACTTTCAGCTTCTGCCGCAGTTTCCGGTTCAGCGTTGCTTTCGGATTCTACCTCAGTTTCCGGTTCAGCGCTACTTTCAGCTTCTGCCGCAGTTTCCGGTTCAGCGTTGCTTTCGGATTCTACCTCAGTTTCCGGTTCAGCATTGCTTTCGGTTTCTTCCGCAGTTTTCGGTTCAGCATTGCTTTCAGCTTCTACCTCCGCTTCTGATTCAGCATTGCTTTCGGATTCTACCTCAGTTTCCGGTTCAGCGTTGCTTTCGGATTCTACTTCAGTTTCCGGTTCGGTATTACTTTCAGAATCATCCGCTTCCGTTTCGTCGCTGCTGTCAGATCCTTCTTCAGCGTCAGGTTTATTGGAATTATTAGCTTCTTCCTTTTCTTCGCGGTCGCTCTTGGATTCGATGTAGATATCATCATCGGCAATGCTTCCAACGAAGTTGAGCTGTTTTACAGGGATCCTCTTGAGAGGGGAGTAGATGAACTTATTACATGAATAAGTCTGCTCCACAAGGCCTCTTTTCTCG
>JAFOMV010000002.1 GCA_017418765.1 Ruminococcus sp.
ACAGACTTGCCCTTTCTGTAAAGGATGTTTCTGAGAGCAGCATACTTGTAGCAGTCATTGTTATCGAAATCAGCACAGAAATCCTTCTGAGCCTTTGCAGCGCCCTTCATGAGTGCATCGATATCGCAGCCTGCAACAGCGATAGGGAGAAGACCAACAGCTGTAAGAACTGAGAAACGGCCTCCTACATCGTCAGGGATAACGAAAGTCTCATAGCCCTCAGCGTCTGAGAGATTCTTGAGAGTTCCTCTTGCCTTGTCGGTAGTAGCGAATATCCTGTTCTTAGCTTCTTCCTTGCCGTACTTATCCTCGACCATCTTCTTGAAGATGCGGAATGCAAGTGCAGGCTCAGTAGTAGTGCCTGACTTTGAGATAACGTTTACAGAGAAATCCTTGCCTTCGCAGAGTGCGATGATCTCGTTAAGGTAAGCAGGGTTTATGCTGTTGCCTACATAGTAGATGTCAGGTGTATCCTTCTTGATATTATTATAAAGGGGCGACTTGAGAAGCTCGATAGCTGCTCTTGCGCCAAGGTATGAGCCGCCGATACCGATAACGATGAGGATATCGGAATTCTTCTTGATCTTTTCGGCAGCAGCCTTTATCCTTGCGAATTCATCCTTATCGTAAGCAGTAGGAAGATCTACCCAACCTAAGAAATCATTGCCAAGACCTGTCTTGCTGTGGAGAGACTCAGCTGCGGCTTCAACTTGTGCCTTGATGCCTGCGAGCTCGTCAGCGTTGACGAAATCCTTGAGATATTTTGTGTTGAGTTTTAATGACATTAAAAATTACCTCCAAATATGTACGGTACTCCATACAATATAATTTACCATCTTTATGATACTATATTTTCAGATTTTTTTCAAGTACAACATGAATAAAAAACAAACATTTGTACATTGTTGATAGTTTCAACATTATTTTCCGCACATTTTATACAGCAATCTGCTAAACACAAACTCAAAAGATAGTCTTTTCACATCTGATTTTACAATTAAAGGTGTCTCATAGATCAGCGAATCCTTATTGTAAAATGCCGCAGTCCCCACTTGCTGTCCCCTTCTGACAGGAGCCTCGGAATATTCGGGTACAACTACAACGGTATCAAGGTCACCTGTGCCTTTAGGAATGGCAAGTCTGTTCTGAGCACCTATCATCAGCTCTGCTGCAGGCGCTTCACCGTTCCTGATGCGAAGCGGTCTCATCATTTCCTCAGGAAACATGGTTGATGTGACCTTATACCCTGTATATCCTTTTTTAAGCAGTGACTTCGCAGTTTCATACATGATATCTTCATTTTCTGCTCCCAGCACCACCGCAATACATCTCATACCCTTTCCGTTATCTCCGCCCTCAGCTATACAGTATCCCGAAATATCAGAGTGTATGACCTTGAAACCAATATGCGGCTCATATGTGCGTGACAGCTTGTTCTCATTGACAAGTTCGGCTTTGCCGCTGCGTACAAAATCACGCCATGTTGCAAAATAAGGCTTCAGGAACTCATATTTTGCAAGCCTTGCACATATGACAGCTATATCGTGAGCCGTTGTATGCTCCCGTTCATCATAGTAGCCGTAGGGAGAATAAAACGCCGTGTCTTTAAGATCAAGGTCAAAAGCTTCACTGTTCATCCTCATCACAAATTTCTCAACCGTCTGTTCCGATCTTTCAGCCAGCACAGTCAGGGCATCATTTGCGTTTCCGACGATCACGCTCTTTAAAAGTTCGTCAACCGTCATACTGTCTCCGGATTCAAGCCATACTACCGAGCCATTTGTTCCCGTTACGCTGTCAGAGGCTGTAAGCTCATCATCAAGAGAATACTTCCCCGTTTCGATATCCTCTGCAATAAGCAGGACCGACATCAGCTTGCTGAGATATCCCACATTCATTTTTTCACCGCCGTTCTCATCACACAGTACAGTTCCAGTTTCAGCCTCTATAAGTATGCAGGACCTGTATTTATCAGCCGCTTCATTAGTGCCCGCACCGAGAACAAGCATAAAAGCCATAAGTACCAGAACTGCGATAACTGTAAAATTCCTTCTCATAAAAGCTCCTCCGCAAATCGTTTTATTTGAAGTATATTCATTGCAGGGCGCAGATATAACAACGGCAGACAACAAGTGTCTGCCACGGCTTCAGGGCGATACCGCAAACGCAGCATCGCCCTGATAAAATATTATCCGCCTTTTTCAGCTTTTGGGAGTAGTAATAATAAAACCGTCCTTATTATTACCCGAAACGCTGTAGGAACTTGAGATAGGTACGTAAGTAGTTGTGCTCTCACCTTCCGACTTTACACTAAAAATGGTATAGATATCAGAATCATAAGTATACTGATATGGGCTATCCAGAGTAAAATCAGACAGGAATTTAAGATACTGTTCGAGACACATATCCTTATCATGCATTACAGCAGAATGTACCTTTCCAACATACCTTAAATGCCAAGGACAATAACTGTGGCCTGTTGCATCTTCCATGCCCTTGGGATATCTTACGACAAAGCCGTATTTCCAGCAGTTATCGACTACCCAGCCTTCGTCATCAAGGCCGTCAAATCCGATGACCTCGCCATATGCTTTGAGCGCAAGATCAACAGATGTTCCGAGATCTGATTCTGTGAAGGATTCAGGACAGCATGAACCATCATCTGTATAGGTATCATCTGTACCATAAACAACAAAATCAGAAAGTCCTGTCTCGCTGTTATAATCCTCCATAAGCTCGTTGAGCGCTTCCGCTGCGTCAGATTCAAGCTTGACAGATTCGGAATAAAGTGAATAGAACTCATTCTTGACCGACAGCAGACTGACCATATCACCTGCATATCCGGAATCAACAGAGTGATCCTGATCATAAACTGCCAGTTTGCCCTCAGCTATTTTAGCTTCGGAAAGAATAAGCTGATGCTGTCCTATGTTTTCTACGCCGACTGATTCAGTCTTTGTATCGTCTCCGTTTGCAAGTATGACAGCATTTTCATTTACAGGAGGTACAGGCATAGTAGGGTATTCAGCAAAGTCTCCTTCTATTACAAGATTATGGTGCTCATTGTTAGCAAGCCTGCGGCATACAAAATCAGCACCGAACGTAACCATCAAAATCACTGAAGCCGCACCAAGCAGGCGCATTGGCTTTAATTTAACCTTTCTCGTTTTGTTTGCCATGACCTTTTCCTCCGATTTTGTTCTACGATTTGCGGATATACCGCATTTTGATGATCTGTTTTTTTACTCATCATTATGATCGTGAGGATCTATAAGGCTCCCCTCCTACACAGTAAACGCTGTATGCGCTGAGCGTATCATACACCATATTCCATTTGGTAGTACCTCCACAAAGCACAAGTATATACGTTTCACCGTTTATTACCGCAAAGCTTTCCACACAGTTTCCGGCTTTATCGGTATAGCCTGTTTTTCCGCCGAGTATCTTTACACCTTCTATTTCATCACCATACATCCTTGTAAAAAGAGTACTGGTGAAAGTAAGGCCCTCGGGATTTTGTTCAGTCTCAGGAACTTTATACTCATAAGCGGAAAGGATCTTTTTACAGGTCTTATCTCTGATAGCATATTCCAGTATCATCGCCATGTCTTCGGCGGTACTGTAATGCTGTGGATCATGAAGCCCGACAACGTTAGTAAAATGCGTTGCGTAAAGCCCCATTTCTTCAGCCTTATCATTCATAAGCTCAACAAACTTCTTCTCAGAGCCTGCGATATGACACGCAACCGCAGATGCTGCGTCCGCACCCGAATTAAGTATCATCCCGTAGAGAAGGTCCTTCACCGAAGGTGTCTCTCCGGGAAGAAAACCCGCTCTCGAAGCGTCCTGCTCTATGTAAGGGGTCACCATTTTATCAGTTATAAGAACCTTTTCACGCATATCCTCCACGTTCTCAACAGCAACAATAAGTGTCATCACTTTGGTCAGCGAAGCAGGGTACATCCTGTACCTTTCACCATTGTAAGCTATGATCTCGTTTCGGTCCGCATTGATAAGAATTGCATTTTTTGCGTCATATTCTTTTCCGAATACGACTGATCTGTAAGTTTTTGCAGGATATACCAAAATTTCAGCTGTATCGTCTTCCGATCGTTCTGTATCAGGTCCGGAAAGCAACTCAGCCTCTTTCGTCGAGGTCTTTGTTGTGATTTCTGCTGTGATCGTAGTACCGACTGTTGTCTGTACCGAACCTTCTCTGCCTTTCTCCTTTAGCCTGAGAAAAGCAAGTAAAACACCGAATGTTATCAGAACAGATAAGAGAACTCCTGCGCCCGCCCTGAAAAGAGTCAGGCCATTTGAACTTTTCCTCTCTTTGTTCATTACACACCTCGTAAAATATCTCTACGCCCTTAATTATAATACAAAAAAACAGCAAAGTCAACACGAAAATAATTTTTTCCGTATTGCACAAATATTTCGGATAGGTTTGTGCAATTTCCAACAGGAACATTTGTGCCAATTGGATAGTCGGGGCGAATTATGAATATTTATGCATAAAAATATGCATAATGAATACTTATGCATATTAGCCTCTGTTCCAAAACTATACAAATTGTAAATACTGATTTTCCTTGATTTTAAAAGGATTTTTCTATGATATCTTCAAGAAGATCAGTGTTTTTTCTGCTTTTTCATAAGATAATTGTATTCACGATAATATTATTTCTGCATAAACAAAAAAACAGGCTCGGGCTCCAAGAACCCAAACCTGTAAAAATTGTATAAATCTATTTATGTCAGATCAGTCACGATCTCCTTTTCAAGCTCAAAAGAGTACACGCAGGCTTCCTTGACTTTTTTATTCATAGTCAGTTCTGCCGCCGCTTTGTAAAGGGTGAGCTGCATTCTATAACGTTCCTTCAGCGCTTTCTCTGACACTCCCCTGTCGGACTTGTAATCGACTATTACCAGCCTGCCGTCCTCCTCGAAGACAAGATCCATTATTCCCTTTATCATACCGTCCGACTTTTTCAGAACAGCCAACTCATCATTATCTATATCAAGATCAGCAACAGCTACCATGAATTTTCGCTCACGCCAGACTCTGCTGCCTGCCGCTTTTATACGTGCATACAATTTGCTGTCAAAAAACGCTGAGGCTTTCTGAACTGATATCGACTGCGCCTGTGCAGGTGTTATAAATCCACGTTCTGCAACGGACTTTATTTCTGATTCGATATCCACAGATGCTCTCTCAAAATCGCAGTACTGGAAGAACGTGTGTATAGCCGTTCCTCTTTCCGCACCTGTCAGCTTTCCGTTTCCGGAAATAAACCTGGGACGTTTTAATTTAAAATCAAAGCTGTCAGTTTCCTTTTTCAGCTTTTTGGTTATTTCTGTAACGCTCAGCTTAGCAGGAGTTTCAGACAGGCTTCTGTCATATACGTCATTATTGATGTCCTCAAGCTCACAGAAAATACCATCATCTGCCTCAGCTTTTTCATCCCCTTCGTCATCTTCAAAAACAAGCGGCGATACATTATCAGCAAACACACATTCAAACAATTCATCGCTGCACTGCACCTCAGGCATAATATCGCCCTCCTCAGAGATACCGAGCCTTTGCGAGATCTCTCCAAACTTTTCATGCTGCATAAGGACAGCCCATATCCAATCCGAAAAATAGTCCGCCTCAGCTATCATGTCATCTGTCCTTCCGTTATCCACAATGCAGCTCTCCATCTTGCTTCTAACTCTTTTCAGTGCTTTCTCTCCGCATTTCAGATCAATGAAAAGCTTTTGTTTTGCACGTGTAAGACCTACATAGAAAAGCCTCATTTCCTCACTGCGTGTATCATGCTCCTCCTCAGCCGAAAGCAGGACCTGTTGAAAAGTTCTGTATTTGCGGTATATCTTCGGATCGTAAAGGATATATCCCGCCCTTCCGTCTGATGAGAACATAGCTGTATCCGAATCATATTTGAACTTTGTTGATGTTTCTGCTATGAACACAAAAGGAAATTCCAGTCCTTTTGAGCGATGTAAGGTCAGTATGGATACATAATCTCCCGACGAAGCTGATACCTTACCCTGTGCATAATCGCCTTTCTCCATAACTCTGTCAAGATGGCGCAGAAAGCCTCCGAGACCTCCTGAACCCTCTAACGAAGCGGATTCCTCATAATTCTGAGCGTATTGTATGAGTGCTCTGAGATTAGCACGTTTTTTATCTCCGTCACTGTAAAGCTGCATTACTGAAATAAAGTCTGTTGTATCATAGATCGAGCTTATCAGTTCACCGATAGTCATAGTTACAGAATCAAGTCTGAACGAATCAAGCGAATCAAGAAAGTCACTGCATCTCTCACGCAGGAACATATCATCACAATCATCGTATTCGCCATCGGCTATCCCCCTTAATACAGTGAAAAGCGGTCTTTCTCTGTCAAGGGAGCGTATATAGGCGAGCTCCTGTATACTGAACATATACATAGGCGACATCATTACCGCAGCCATAGAGATATCCAGCAGAGGATTGCTTATTATCCGCAGAAGGTCTATAAGCACCGCTATCTCGCGTGACCTGAGATATCCGCTTTCTTCGCTTCCTTTTGCAGAGACGCCAAGCTTATTAAGCTGTTCTGCGTATTTATTTATATGAACGTTATTGCGTACAAGTATACAGAAATCAGATGGTCTGCATGGACGTTTCCTGCCATTGCTCTCCGTTACCTCTGTTCCCTTTCTGAGCATTTCCGCTATCTGCTGTGCTGTGAATACCGCTTCTCTGTTCAGTTCATCCGTTATCCCCTCCTCGTTATCGGGAGGATCGTCATTTATAAAGTTTATGACCGTTCTGCTGTTTTCCTGTGAAATACCGTTGTAATACTCCGCACCATAGTAGAGCTTTTCATCATCGGTATAATCTATATCTCCGCATTTCTCAGTCATTATCGCCGAGAAAACATAATTGACAAACGCTATCACATTCTCTGAGCTTCTGAAATTTCTGTTGAGAAGTATAGAACGTATCACAGCGGAACTGTCTTCGGAATAGGGCTCTGCATTTTTCAGTGTTTCCATGAAATTTTTCGGATTCGCAAGCCTGAATCGGTATATCGACTGCTTTACATCACCTACAAGGAAAACATTGTCACCGTAAAGAGGCTTTCCCTCACCGTCTGTACGGTAATTCTTAGACAGCAGCTTGAATATGAGGTCCTGCTTGTTATTTGAATCCTGATACTCGTCTATCATTATAATGTCATAATGCTCAGCGGCCTTTCGTGCAGCTTCAGATTGAGTTATATTGCCATTGCTGTCCACATCGGCAAGAAGTTCCAGTGCGAGCCTTTCACCGTCATCAAAGCTTATGGAGTTTCTCTCACACTTCATGCCCCATAGTATCTCATGATACTTTCGCATCACATCAGCAAGTGCTTTCGTTACTTCTGCCGACTCAATGTAGTCGCTCTCAACAGAACGCATACTGTCAGCGGCTTTCTGAACCAGCTTTTTAAGATTTTCACGCTTCTTCTTGTAAAGCTCACGAAGTCCCTTGTCATGCGGAGTTTTTCCTACACGCACAAGGTCTCCAAAGGCACAGGCGTTGTCACATTCTTCCTCAGATGGCAGTCTGCCTTTTCTGAGAATGGCAAGAAGGTCTGATACCAGATCATGATCCTGTTCCGCCTGCGCTGCTGATTTTTCTGCCGCAGCCGCTGATATATCGGGAAATATCCTGCTTATCAGAGCTATACATTCATCAGATGTACGCTGAGCTTTTTCCAGTATATCAGTTACAGAAGCTTTAAGCGAAACATAGTAGACAGAATCGGTCAGGTCTTTTTCATATTCTGCGACCGCCTTGTCCAGCCAGCTTTCACGCATAGCGGCTGATGCAAGGAATCTGTCAGTTAAAGCAATGACCTCTTTAAGCCTTTTCTCGTTCTTTATGCAGAATCTGTCATACAGATATGATATCTTGTCATAATCATGCTCGCTCATTCTTTCGATAAGCACATCCATAGCCTTTGCTTTCAGAACTGCATTATCCGATTCATCCAGCACTCCGAAACCTGAAGTTATGCCCTGATCCGATATATTATCTCTTATAAGGTCAAAACAGAAAGAATTGATAGTTGATATCTTTGCACTCTGAAGCAGTGTCTGCTGTCTCAGAAGATGGCAGTTAGAAGGGTCTTCATTTATAAGTGCTCTCAGCTTCATATCGAGTCGCTTCTTCAATTCAGAGGCGGCATCATTGGTAAATGTAACAACTACTATCCTGTCCGCACGCACCCCCGAAGACGGGTCAGCCAGAAGCTGAACGAGCCTTTCAGTCAGTACGGCAGTCTTTCCGCTTCCTGCTGCTGCGGATACAATGATCGACGAACCTCTTGCAGATATCGCATCCTGCTGCTGATCAGTCCATGCCATCTTCGTCATCTCCCTTTCCATCGTATTTCATATCAAGTATCTCCGCCGCCTCAGATACCGCTTTTTCATCAGGCAGACGGTATCGTTCCAGCTTGGTATTATCACATATATTTATGTAATCGCAGTAAGCACACGGCAAAACTCCGCCTGTCAGCAGTGGTTCAGCCTCTACCCTGCCTCCGTATAATGATTCAGCCATAGATGTCAGCTTGCTGTATGTATACTCTTTCAGCTTTTCCATTCCCTCTCTGCTGATACAGCCTGACCTCGCATCTATATCACCGCTTTTGTTTAGTTTTACGGGGATATACTTTCCTGTGATATTCTTTTCCATAGCACTCAGAACATCCATATCACTGAGTACCAGTCCGCTTGTTTTCAGAGATGAATCGACCGCTGAGGAGTTAAAACTATCCACTCTGTGCGGTTCAAGCTTTACCTCAGTTATCTGAAGCGGAGAGTACAGCACTCCTGCCGGCTCACAGCCTTCATAGATCCCGCCTTTGTCAGCAGAAGCAAACAGATACAGAAGCATCTGCATATTGATACCGCTTCCGAGCGTTTCTGCCGTTATGCTCTTACGGCTGCTTTTGTAGTCGATGATCCTCACGTAGTCTTTGCCGTTGATACTGCATATATCCGCTCTGTCTACGATACCTCCGAAGCTGAGTTTTTTTCCGTCGCCGAAAGGCAGGACTACACTGTGAGATTCACGAAGGTCAAGCTCAAATCTGTGCGGCACGAAATCAGATACCATGAGCGATTGCTGTGTATGTACGAACACTTCGGACAATCTGTCAGTAAGCTTGCTGTAAATAAGATCAAAGCCTGCATCCTTGCCATAATCGCCTGCCAGCTTAGCGTTGCGGTATTCCTCTGCCTTTCTGCTTATCTCACG
This sequence comes from Ruminococcus sp., assembly GCA_017418765.1. The sequence continues at coordinate 9,299 of JAFOMV010000002.1, forward strand.
GCGTACCTCATCATAACTCATGTTTATAAAGTCTTGCTTGCTCCTTGAACTGAGCACACTGTAAAAACATTCATGGGTAAGTTCACCTGCAATACGTACATCAAGCTGTACCTTTTCACGTGGGCGCAGTCTCAGGCATTTATCGCAGAAGAATTTGAAATGACACAGGTCATATTCCTCAAGCCCTGTTGATGACAGCTTTAGAGGTGAGAAGCTTTGCAGCTTTTCCATAATGTCACTGCTTATCAGATACTCCTGCTCATTTGCCGATCTGCTCAGAACATATGCAAGTCTCCGCTTATAGTCGGGACGGCTCATAAGAAGCTTTTCAACAGAAGCCGCTGAGACATCATTGCTTTTCCTTTTCTGCATATAATGATAAAACGCCGAATGAAGCGTGACAGCATAATAATGTACCGGTATATCATCCTCAGTAAGCCGAATATTCTCATCTCCGAACATCCTGATGATATTATCAACTGCCTGTGCAGGGTACTTTGCCTGTCCCGAAAGGTCTGACAGAGGATAGCTGATATACAGCTTATCCGACGGTGACGAGACTGATTTGTACACGACAAGTCTCTCTGCTGCTATAAGATCGGCAACAGGAGTTGAAACAAGCAGGTCTTTTTCCGCAAGCTTTTGTCTGTCAGGCTCTGAGAACAATCCGTGTACCGTTACCTGATTCGGAAAATCACCGTCATTTGCACCCATTATGAATACAGCCTTGGGAGAATTGAGCCTTGCAATACGTGATGATGCAGTCATTACAGCATCAAGAGTCTGCGGAGGAACAGAATAGTTTATCCTGCCTATCATGGATTTCATCATGCGTGCGATCTCACTGAAAGACATTTCCTTATCGGAAAGAGTTTCACATATACTGTCAAGGATATCGATAAGGCATCCCCACAGACGTTTTATCTCAGCCGCTTCGTAGTCACGGTCATTTTTTATAAGTGTACTCATCATGCGTCCGACGTTATTTTCTATCCCATTCTGCACAAGATGGTCATATAAAAGTGAGCATATCTTTTCTGCGCTCTTTTTTCCGTAAAGCTTCTTTTTCAGCTTCAAAACAGGAACTATCACATTTCTGCGTATGCTTTCAAGCTTTTCGGAGGCGTTATCGGGAGCAGAAAACTCATCCTCCCACATATCACCGTCTACGCCCCATTTGTAGCAGTAATTTTCAAGTGACGCTATATCGGTAAGTTCAACATCTGTAAGACCGCTTTTCAGCATACGGAATATAAGTTCACTTCTGAAACTTTTTGCGGAAAGCAGATCGATAAGAGAAGAAAAATAGACCATTACAGCAGTATGAGTAACAGGCTTTTCAATACTGAGAAAATACGGGATATCGTAACGCCTGAACGCAGCTTTCAGCAGTCCGGAATATGCCGCAATATTATTTGATATAACAGCTATGTCCCTGTATCTCAGCTTTTTGTTATCATGTATCAGCCTTTTTATTGTGGCACATACATACTCCGCTTCGCTGTACATATCCCTTGCTTCAAATATGCGTATATTGTCGGGAGAGGGAGCTTCTGACGGAGAATACGGCAAATTCCGCAGAATATGCGAACTCAGATAGCGCAGGTCAGGTGAATTGAACCTAAAGCTATCTTTACACTCTGTTATCCTGTATTCCTTATGGAATTCAGCACATATATCCTTTATCCTGTCACAGGTCTTGTTGACAGTCTCAAAAAGAGTAAATTCTCCTGCATTGACATCATCCGTCCTGAGAGTGATACACACATTTTCCGCTGAACCTATCATAACACGAAGCATTGATATCTGATCGGCAGTAAAGCTTTCAAATTCATCGATATACACACTTCTGCCATGAAAATATCCGTGAAGCGATGCAAGCTTTGCGGCTTCATTGATATTTTCTATGCTGTCTTTGAATCCGTATTCGTTCATAAGCCGCTGATACTCTGTATATATCATTGCAATATCGGAAGTCTTATACCTTAAACGGTCATCGAAAAGCAGTGACCTTTCCATGATCTCCTCAGGGGTAAGACCTGCACGCTTCATCTCTCCGATAAGTTTCAGGATATCCTCGGCAAGACCGTTATGGGATATCCTGAAAGCTTTCAGTCCGCCGGGCATATTCTCCACATTCGTCATAGCCTGATAAATGAGTATCATCTTTGCCATGTCATCGGCATATTCACCGTTTCGTGAGGGATCGCCGTAAAGCTGAAAAAGCTGACGTGCAAGGCTTGTGAAGCTAAGAGAAAAAAGCTCATTGAATTTTTCTGCACCGAGATAGCCGTACAGTTTCTTATCAAAATCGTGCGAAAACTGTTCCGGGACTATGATACACTTAGGAAGAACATCCTGCTTTATCTTACTGAACATAAGGGTGGTTTTTCCGCTTCCTGCCTGTCCTGTAATAAGTTCTGTCATATAATGCACATCACCTTTCCTGAATGATCCTGTTCATCAATAAAATATGCATACCGTCATCACAACGGTATGCATATAGGATCATTATCAATATCCGTTTAAATGAACACTTTTGATTATCGAAGGATAATCAATGTAGAGGTAATCACGGTCAACATCACCGTTTATTCCGTTTACAGAACCCGTACTGGTATACTGCCACATTCCGTATGTTCTGTTGAAGCTTGGACGGTTAACATTGTAATGCGCTACCCATACAGTATACTTTTTGAATATGGAAGAATCCAGCTTTGTATTAAGGAAGTTAGTGTAGCTTGTAATGCCTACGAAATAACCTTCCTTTTCAATTTCCGAACAAAACGCATCTGTTATGGCTGTGACTTCAGCTGTACTGAGTTTAGCTATCACAGCATCCTCAACATCGAAATAGACAGGATATTCAAGCTTGTATCCCTTTATTATCTCAAGACAGGTCCTTGCTTCCTGCTTTGCGGCTTCCGGAGTAGTGGCGTAACTATACCAGTAAACTCCCCTGCCCAGGCCTGCTGCTTCAGCAGCCCTCATATTCTCATCAAAGTTTTTGTCCTTCTGTGAAAGCAGCCTGCCATAGCCTGCACGTATGATGGCATAATCAACTCCAGCAGCCCTGACCTTAGACCAGTCTATACTTTTCTGCCATTCCGAAACATCTATGCCATTAGCTATACCCTCGTTTATTTTGATCTGAGGGTAATTCGGTTCGCTGCTGGTACCCGGATATTTCTCAGGATCATAGGTCTTAGGCGATACTACAAAAGGATAATTGACATAAGCATGGTTAAGGTCAACGTCACCGTCTATGCCGTCAACTCTGCCATTGTCGCTGTACTGCCACATACCGTAATCGGAATTATAGTTAGGTACATCCACATGGAAATTAGCTACCCAGATATCGTATTTATCCAGTAATGATGAGTATACCTTAGTATTGAGAAAATTCACATAGCTGTAAAGTCCGACATGATAGCCCTTGCTCTCGATGTAGTTACAGAATGTCTCGATTATAGCCGATACTTCTGCAACTGAGAGCTTATTCTGACAGGCATCCTCTATATCGAAATAAACAGGGTATGTAAAATCATAATTCTTTATGACCTCATAGCATACCTCTGCCTCCTGCTGAGCAGCCTCAACAGTAGTGGCATAGCTGTACCAATAGGTACCTGTATCTATTCCGAGAGACTGTGCCTGTTCCACATTTTTTTCAAAATATGGGTCTTTCTGAGAAATGAGCCTGCCGTAGCCTGCTCTAATTATAGCAAAATCGACACCTGCATTTTTGACCTTCTGCCAGTCGATATCATGCTGCCATTCGGAAACATCGATACCATCAGCTCTGCGATAGAGATTTTCTGAGTTTTTGAGTCTTTCAAGATATCCCTGATGTGCGCTGTAGATAGCAAATACATTGAACGGTGATTCAGCAGCAGCCTCTGCAAAAGCCCTTACTGCATCTATAGCAGCAGCAGTAGTGCTTTCCGCCTCTGTTTCCGGAACCTGTGTGACAGCGTCTTCAGCCTCAGCTTCTGTTGCAGAAACAGTTGCTTTTTCAAATTCTTCTTTACTTTCCGTTTCTTCTGTGATATCATATATATCAGAAGATGCTGTTTCAGTTACTATCTCATCCTCGGCAAAAGAACCGTAAGGGACGATAGCCGAAGGAATAAAAGCAAATGACAGCGCAGCGGAAAGCAGACGATGTGAAAGCTTCATCGCTAATCATACTCCTTTCATATGCACTGTAAACAAGTTGTATTACAGAACTAATTTAGTTAATTATAACATATGAAGCGTCAAATTTCAACACATACAGTGCAAAAATCACATTCCTCACATATTCTTTGTTTATATTGCACTTAATGTCTTTTTGATTTTTGTAAGCATTTTCTAAAAACACTAAAACTGAGGTTAAAAAAATGATCAGATTTGTAATAAATGACAATGACAGTGAACAGCGTGTAGATAAATTCATCTCGAAAGCTCTCCCAGACCTGCCAAAAAGCATGATGTACAGGCTTATCCGAAAAAAGGATATCAAAGTCAACGGGAAACGCTGTGAAATATCTACCAGACTCATGGCAGGCGATATAGTAACGGTATACGTAAAAGAGGAGCTCTCAGGCACAAAGTCCCATGATATGAGCTTTCTGAAAGCTAAAAATGAACTTGATACTGTATATGAGGATGATAACATAATTATCGTCAATAAACCTACGGGACTTGATTCACACAGTAACGGCGAAAACAGCGAAGATACACTTATTGACCGCATAAAGCTTTATCTGTACAATAAAAAGGAGTATCAGCCGGAACTTGAAAGTTCATTTGCTCCTGCTCTTTGCAGCCGTCTTGACCGTAACACAAGCGGACTTGTTACAGCTGTTAAAAACGCAGCAGCCCTGAGAGAGATCAATTCAGCTATCCGTGACGGGCATATCCATAAGATATACCTGTGCATAACCGTTTCACCTACCCCGAAAAAAAATGACGTTATCTCAGCCTATCATAAAAAAGAGGATCAGCGGAATATCGTAAGGATATCCGATGATCCCATTGATGGCTATAAACCTATCAAAACAGGCTATGAGACACTTAAAGTCAAAAACGGACTTTCACTTGTGAAGATCACACTATACACAGGCCGCACACATCAGATACGTGCTCATCTTGCACACATCGGCGCACCGCTTCTTGGCGACGGCAAGTACGGAGACATTAATAAGAATAAGCGATACGGCGTATTCTATCAGGCTCTCTGTGCCTACGGTCTTGAATTTGCACTTCCTGAGGATTCCGCATTTGCCTACCTCAATAAACTTGATTTTCACGCACCTGAGCCAGAATTTGCTAAAAAGTATTTCAGTGAATGATGTCAGTTTGGCTGTCCAACACGATGACGCAGGTTTTCCTCTTTCAGTTCCCTGCCCTCGGCAATGAGCTTTCTCATAGCGGCATTATCACTGTTTTTCAAGGCATCATTGTACTTGTTAAGATTTTGTATAAGCATATCAAGCTCATACATAAGATGACGGCGGTTCTGCATAAACAGGTCTGTCCACATATCCTCATTCATGGTGGCGATTCGGGTCATATCCTGAAAGCTTCCTCCGCTGAAACCACATTCAAGCCCAAGCTCAGGGCTTTTTACATAGGCGCTTGAAACGATATGGGCAAGCTGTGATGTATAGGCTATCATCTTGTCATGGTTCTCAGGACTTGTGACAACTATCTTGCCTGCACCTATTTCCTTAGCAAGCTCTCTAAGAAGGTTAATATCATTTTCCTCGCTGTCGTCAAATGGAGCGATTATAAAGTTCGCCTTAACGAACAAGTCAGCAGTACTGTTGTAGTATCCGCCGAATTCCTTTCCCGCCATAGGGTGGATACCTACATATCTCAAACCGTTTTCCTCAGCTATTTTTTTCATACGAACTGAAAAATCGCCTTTTATTCCGCATACATCCGTAATGAGAGTTCCCTTTGTAAATCTATCTGCGTTATCACGCAAAAACTGCTCTGCGGCTTTGGGGAAAAGCGCAATGATGACCAGATCGTATCCGCTGTAATTCCCGTCGAAAGCTTTATCTATCGCTACATCTCTCAGGGCAGCAAATTCGATATCGTGATTGCGGTCACATCCTGTAACTGTGTGGTACGTATATTTTTTCATAGCCTTACAAAGTGAACCTCCTATAAGGCCGAGACCTATTGTTAATATATTCATTAAAACCAGACCTTTCAGTTTTTATTCATCATTTAAAGTATATCGCTTTAAACAGCAAAAGTCAATACCTGTGCTTTATATTTTATATTTAATATATTCTCCTCCACAAACGCAGCAAAACGATATCATTTTTTAACGCCAAGGCATATATTAATACAACACCGCTGGATATTCCGACAGCGGTGTGTATACATTCTAAGAAAGGAATGATATCATGCCTAAGGTATTTTTAAGCCCTTCTACTCAGGAGTGGAACAAGTATGCTACTGAGGGAAATGAGGAATTATATATGAACAGGCTTGCAGACCGTATCGAGCCATATCTGCGCTCCTGCGGCATAGCCTATGTACGCAACGATCCTGTCAGAAATGTTGCAGGTGCAATACAGGATTCAAATGCAGGCAGCTACGATGTCCACCTTGCACTCCATTCAAATGCAGCACCTGAAAGTCTTGCAGGCAAACTCAGAGGTATAGATGTATATTTCGCTCCCCGAAGCTCTGCCAGTGAAAAGCTTGCAAATATAATTGCAAATGATCTTAAAGCCATATATCCCCTGCCGGATAAGGTAAGAGCAGTTCCTACCGAAACTCTTGGTGAAGTCCTAAGAACAAAGGCTGTGGCGGTGCTGTGTGAACTTGGCTATCATGATAATTTTGCCGACGAGGCATGGCTGAAAAATAACCTTGAAAATATAGCCAGAAACATCGTACGTTCGCTGTGTGATTACTTCGGCATACCGTTTGTAAACGCAGGCGCAGTAAGATGGGGAACTGTCACAACAGACGGAAGCAACCTTAATATAAGAAATTATCCGTCACTTTCAGGAGCGGTCATAGGAAAGATACCTGACGGTGCAAAGGTAATGATAAACGGCACTGTTAACGGTTGGTACGTGGTAAACTATAATGGTATAATAGGCTATTCAAGCTCCGAATTTATAACACTTTGATATGCAAACAGCGGACACTGCTCCATAATTGGAACGATGTCCGCTGTTTCGGGTTTTATATGGTATGTTTGGGAAGTTATCGGTTTTTAGGGAATCTATTTGTTTTTCCGTGAAGATAGCTTTGCAGTATCACTGCATCATTTATATCGAAACCGCCGCTGCCGTCAACATCAGCAGCTTTATTTGCTCTTTCATCGTGTATGCCTGATATAAGTCCTTTTCGTGCGGCGATCATCTCTAAAACAGTAATCGAACCATCACCGTCAATATCTCCCAAAATATAATCAACAGGCTCATACTGAACGGCAGTTGTTTCTTTAGTTGTGGTTACTGCTTCTGTGGTAGTTGTGGAAGTTGTTGTCGGCTTTGATGTAACTGTTGCAGCGGCTTGTGCAGTTGTCTGAGGAACACTTCCTGTTCCTGCGCCCTTAATAACTGTGCCGCCCTTAGCACCTATAGCCTCATCTATGTAGAAATTATTTGTTGTCTCCGCTGTTTCCACATAAATTACCATGTCCGAAGCGTCAGAAGGTATTTTGTATGAACTGTTAGCGAGCTGGACCCACTGTTCCTTTATACCATCAGCCTCAGCTATCGAAGCATATTTGGTCTTGCCGTCACTTCCTGTGTACTGCAATTTCAGGTAGAATTTATCTGTATCATCGCCGTCAAAGTAGGTGACATTTGTACTGAAGCTGTATACATTTCCGGGCTTGAATGCAGTATCATCAAGAGTATATGCAGCACCATTCCATGATGCTGTTCTGTCCTTGACAAGAAGTGACTGTGTGCTGTTATAGCCCTTTCGTCCGCTGACCATCAGTTCAGCACTGCCTCTTGATTCCCATCCCTCGGTGCTGCTCTCAAATTCATTATGGAAGAAATATCCGTTCTTATCAGGCTGAGCATCTGCCGCAGGAACATCGGAAGCTCCGCCGCCGCTTCCCCACTGAGACTGAGGTATCATGCCTATAAGAGTATTATACGCCAGCTTAGGCTTGATATTATCATCGAATAGCAGAGGCTTGTTCTCTGCGCCTATCCATGACAGCTTGTCATACAGTCCCCACATACAAATAGCCTTGACACGGCCTTTTGACTGCGGATTTTTGTTCCAGTCCATAGCAGCCTTGAATATTGCCTTATATTTATCAGCCTGATCCTGTAATGAATACTTGCCCTTCTCAAGGCTTACATCAAGCTCTGTGATCTGTACATCGCAGCCAATAGAAAGGAACTTCTTCATCGCCTTGATGTAGGAATCGGTACCGCCGAAGCCTGTCTTATTTGCACTGATATGTGACTGCATACCGATACCGTCAAGTACACCTTTCTGATAAAGAGGCTTGCAAAGCTCGTATATCCTGTCACGTTTACCGTCCCAATATTCATTGTAATCATTATAATAAAGAGCACAGTTCTTAGGCGCATACTTTTTTGCGATAGTAAAAGCCTTTTCAACATAGCTGTTATCCTTGTATATCTGAACCCATGCAGAAGCGCCTGATTTTGTCTTGTTATCGCCTGCTTCACGGTAGCCGTGATTGTTATCTATAAGCGACTGTGAATTCGCTATACATTCATTGCATACATCATAAGCATAAAGATCAAGCCTGGGGTACTGCTTCTGTATCTCTGCAAATACATTTTTTATGTAGTTGTCAAGGCGCTTGTCCATAGTGTTTTTGTCTACCCAGCCGCCGTTATTATCGAAGTTCTTCTTGAAAAACCAGCTTGGAGTCTGTGCGTGCCATACGAATGTATGACCACGCAGACCTATATGGTTCTGCGAACAGAAATCCATTATCGATGCACAGCTTTTCAGCGATATAGCTACATTATCGTTTTTGCTCTGTGACTGCACCATTATGTAGTCAGGCTTCATCTGATTGCCGCAGGTGATACTGTTGTATTCTTTCATTATCATAGCAGTCAGAGTCTTATTCTTTACAGTTTCCTCATTAAGGATGTTGCCGACTTTGAAATATGCGGCAAATTCGTCTTTAAGTCCTTTTTCTCCTGCCGCATGAACAGTATTCGCAGGTTTCTTTGCGGTTATTCTTACGTCATCAAACGAAAAGTCATTTGCCGAATCGGTAGTTATAGTCAGCAGATACTCATAGGTATTCTCAGGAGCTGCAAATGAAGCTCTTAGTCCTGTCCATGTATCGGCTTCCGTATCGCCTGACATAAGCTCGACAGTAGTATCTTTTTCTGTTTTTTCATCGGTATATGTAAGAGTTACATGGAATCTCTCAGCACTTCTGCTGTATACCTTGACACTGTAATCATATTCATTTCCGCCTGAAAGATACAAGCCCTTAGAGGAGGAAGCGCCGTCAGCAGATGAAAGTCTGCCTTTTACAGTCATACCCCTTGAAAATTCTGTTCCGCAGCCATCCTCAGCTGAAATGATAACATTATCGGAATTGGCGTACCATCCGCCGTAGCTCTGCTCGAAATCGTTGTACACTATCTCTGCTGCAAAGACAGATGACGGAGCAAACGGCAGCAGTGATACAGCAGATAAGCCTGTGATCGCTGCTGTAATAGCTGAAACAATACGATGCTTTTTCATTTTACGTCCTTTCCGCAATGCAAAGCATTGCAATAATATACTATCAGTTTTATTTTCAGTCTGTTATACCTGATTTCATTATACACAGGTCTGCGGTTGAGTTCAAGCAACTGCCGTTACACAAATATCAACCGCCTTTCTATATACACAACCATAAATATATAAAAACGTGACCTTACAGAAGCTTATATACTTATAACTTCTGTAAGGCCACCGCCTTAAACAATATTTAAACCATAGCCTTGAATTCTTCTTCGGTTATGATCGGGATATCCAGTTCCTTTGCAGTTTTATTCTTTGATGAATTAGATGAAGCATCATTGTTGATAAGGT
>JAFOMV010000035.1 GCA_017418765.1 Ruminococcus sp.
ACGCAAAGCCGAGAGCGAGGGACGGGCACTTGTTATCGCTCCGCCTGAAAAGCTTCCCGTTGGACATATCGAGCACGACAGCAATATTCTCCAGGAGGTCTACCGTATCGGACGTATGACGGGTATGGAAAACCTGGACAGAATAAGAAATTTCATCGGGAAATAAAAAAACACCGCATCTTTGGGGTGCGGTGTTTATTCTGTTGATAAGATCATGCTCCATTATAAAACAGGAAGCTGCCATGAAATCAATCCAGTATTGGATATATCTGAGCTAATAATTTGTAGTTTACGGCGTTTCATACATCACGAAATCAGTTTTGCGGCAGAGCCTTTCGTATCTTTTTTGCAAGGATAACGGCGAGCACCATCTTGATAATATCAAATGGAACAAACGGTGTTACACACCACTTCATAGCTTGTCCAAGTGTGACTGCGCCTGCATTGCGTCCGTATACAAACATGAACCAAGCGGTACCGAATGTATAGCAGACAGCAAGTCCGATGACAAGGGAAATTATCTTCACGGGCATTTTATCGCCAAATAGCTTTTCTGCTGCAAGGTATATCAGGGGAATGAAGATGAATCCCACGATATATCCTCCCGAATTGCTTAGCAAAGCTGATATTCCGCCTTTGAAATGAGCGAATACGGGAAGTCCCACAGCACCGAGAAGAATATACACAAGGACCGAATAAAGACCGTTTCTGCCGCCGATGACCGATACAGTAAGAAATACCGCAAAGGTTTGCAGCGTGAATTCGATAGGCCCGAAAGGAATGGATATCCATGCGCATACGGCTGTAAGAGCCGAAAACATAGCGATAAGGACAAGTTCTCTTGTGGAGAACGCTTTTTTATTGATTGCAGTTGAATCTGACATTTTCTCACCTCATGAAATATAATATCACATATCCTGTGAAATGTCAACTGTTTGTGCTATAAAAGTTGACTATGATTCAAAACGTTTTCATCAGATTTTCATATGCAGTGATTGTAAAATAACGAAAAAAGTGGTATAATATTTTAGCAGTAATATATCCGGATAATAAATATCACGGTATTCGCTGTTATTACACATGATAAAGGGAGATAGCATGAAAAAGAAAATTATGATCGAGCCTGTGAAGGAGCCCGAAAGGTTTTTCGCAGAGCCCGAAACAGGCCTCACTTCACAACAGGTGAAACAGCGGTTTGATGAGGGGCTGGACAACCGCCCTGTAGAATCGCCTTCAAAATCAGTCAGGGACATTATTGCAGATAACGTATTTACATACTTCAATCTGCTTTTCGTAGTCATAGCGGCACTGCTCATTTTCGTAGGCTCTTACCGTGACCTGACATTCCTGCCCATAATCATTTCCAATACACTTATCGGTATTTTTCAGGAAATGCGTTCAAAATCGGTGCTGGACAAGCTGAATATGCTCAATGCACCGGTATCCACCGTCATAAGGGACGGCGAGGAAAAGGAAGTACCTTCACGTGAACTGGTGCTGGACGACATTGCTGTTTTTAAGGCAGGCGACCAGATAAGTGCAGATGCGGAAGTTATCAGCGGTTATGTATGGGTAAACGAGTCACTGCTGACAGGCGAATCCGATGAAATTGCCAAAAACGGCGGAGACAAGCTGATGTCGGGAAGTTATGTGGTGTCGGGTTCATGCCGTGCAAGACTGGAGAAAGTCGGCCGTGAATCCTACATCTCTCAGCTGACATTACAGGCGAAAAAGACCCGAAAAGGTGAGCAGTCCGAGATGATACGTGACCTTAACCGCATCGTCAAGATAGCAGGGATAGTTCTCATCCCTATCGGGATCCTGCTGTTCTATCAGTCCTACTATGTCAATAACATGACAATAAAAGCCAGTGTACAGGCAATGGTAGCGGCTGTGCTGGGAATGATACCCGAGGGACTTTACCTTGTCGCAAGTGCAACTCTTGCGGTAAGTGCCATGAGGCTTGCGCTGAACA
>JAFOMV010000212.1 GCA_017418765.1 Ruminococcus sp.
CCTTACAGTTGAAATGTGCGAAGAACAGGGATTTACAGTTGACCGTGACCGCTTCACCGAGCTTGCAAAGGAGCAGAGAGCAAGAGCAAAGGCTGACCACGCTGCAAAGGCAGGTTCATCATGGGCTGACAACAGCATAAAGATCGACGCTCCTGCAACTATCTTCACAGGCTACACTGATTTTGAAGCTGACAGAGCAGAGGTTCTTGCTATCTACAAGGACGGTCAGGAAGTTGAACAGGCAACTGAGGGCGACGATGTTGTTATAGTTCTTGACGTTACTCCTTTCTACGCTGAGAGCGGCGGACAGGTAGGCGATACAGGTGTACTCATCAACGGCGCAAATATCGCATCTGTTGCAGATACTATCAAGTCAGAGGGGCATTTCCTCCACATCGCATCCATCGAACAGGGAATCATCCGCAAGGGCGACAATGTAACTGCTCAGATCGAGAAGGATCGCAGAATGGCTATCATGAGAAACCATACAACTGCACATCTTCTCCAGTATGCACTCCGTCAGGTACTCGGAGATCACGTTCATCAGGCAGGTCAGCTTGTTAACGAAAAGGCTTGCCGTTTCGACTTCAACCACTTCAGCGCTATGACTGAGGAGGAGATCGCAAAGGTTGAGGAGATAGTAAACAGCGAGATCATGGCTGCACTCCCTGTAACAATGCAGGAAATGCCTATCGACGAGGCAAGAAAGCTGGGCGCTATGGCTCTGTTTGGTGAAAAGTACGGCGATACCGTTCGTGTGGTAACTGCTGACAAGTCAGTTGAATTCTGCGGCGGTACACATATCTCAAATACAGCACAGATCGGTCTGTTCAAGATCGTTTCAGAAAGTTCAGTTGCCGCAGGTGTAAGACGTATCGAGGCTGTAACAGGTCTGGGCGTTATCGGACTTCTCAACGAATTCAAGGAGACTATCGCTAAGTCTGCAAAGGCTATCAAGCTTGCAAATGTTAACGAACTCCCTGAGAAGTGTGCTGCACTTTTTGCTGAGTCAAAGGAGAAGGATAAGCAGCTTGAGAGCCTCAATCAGCAGATGGCAAACGCAAAGACAGCCGCCCTGTTTGACAATGCAAAGGTTGTTGAAGGAATCAAGCTGGTATCTGCACGTATGGACGGAACAGCTCCCGATGCTCTGAGAAAGCTGGGTGACAGTGTAAAGGACAAGGACGAAGCTATCATCGCTCTGTTTGCAGCAGTAAACGGCGAAAAGGGCACATTCTACTGCGTATGCACAAAGAATGCTGTTGCTAAGGGCGGAAACGCAGGCAAGATCGTTCGTGAGGTTTCAGCTGTAACAGGCGGTAAGGGCGGTGGAAAGCCCGACGGCGCTATGGCAGGTGCAGGAGATATCACTAAGGTAGACGAAGCACTGGCTAAGTTTGAAGAAATAGTAAAAACTACAAAATAAAAAAGCGGCGAAGCCGCACATTCCGGGGTCAAGGGGGATGTTATCTCCCTTGCAGAGGGTGAACGAGGGGGACAGCGTCCCCCTAAGAAAGTAGAACATCGAGCGAAGCAATGATGTTCGGCTGGTCTGTATTTACTGCCCTCGGCTTGACCGACATTATTACTAAACCGTCCATAAAGCATTGCTTCGCTTGCTTTACTGCTTTGTCAGGGGGCTTTGCCCCCTCGTTCACCCCCACCAGAGAGGTCTACACCTCTCTGGACTCTGGTGATAGGCGGCTGCGCCGCATATTATGAATTTTTGAAAAGGAGAAAAAATATGGACTGCTTATTCTGCAAAATAATCGACGGAGAAATACCAAGCACTAAGGTATATGAGGACGAATACGTTTACGCATTCAAGGACATAGCTCCCATCGCACCTATGCACATTCTAATCATACCCAAGGCACACATTACAAGTGCAAATGACATAAACGCAGAGAATTCATCACTGGTTGCCAAGGTTTTCGAGGCGGCAGGAAAGATAGCCAAGGAACAGGGCTACGAAAGCTACCGTATTATCAACAACTGCGGCGACGATGCAGGTCAGACAGTGAAGCACCTTCACTTTCATCTTCTCGGCGGCGTAAAAATGGGCTGGGGCCCTGAGTCACTTGGCAGGACCGAATAAGGAGGAAACATGGCAAATACCTATAAAATGACCATCGCAGGTCTGGAAAGGGAACTCCCTATCTGTCCTGTAAGCGATAAGCTTGATATAGCTGCATTCGTTATGTTTTCAGATGTTGAGGTCACTGTAAAGGCGGCTGAGGAACTTCTGAAGAAGTGCCCTGACTTCGATATCATCATCACAGCCGAGTCAAAGGGAATCCCTCTTGCTTATGAAATGGCAAGACAGAGCGGCAAAAGCTACGTTGTTGCAAGAAAGTCCGTTAAGCTGTACATGACTGACCCTGTTGAAGTTGAAGTAAAGTCCATCACAACAGCAGATGTACAGAAGCTTTATCTGGCAGCAGACAAGGCCGCAATGCTGAAAGGAAAGAAAGTCCTTATCGTTGACGATGTTATCAGTACGGGAGAATCTCTCAAGGCGCTTGAGACACTTACAGCGGCAGCAGGCGGCAGTATAGCAGGAGAGGCAGCTGTCCTTGCAGAAGGCGATGCAGCCGACAGAGACGATATTATCTTCATTGAGAAATTACCGCTCTTTTTCAAATAAGGTCAATAATATGAAGCGAAAAATGATCGGAGCGGCAGCAGCATATATGTCGGGATCGTTCTTCGCTTCCTTTTTTACAGATGCACGTGTATGGCTGATAACTGTCGGCGCAGTGTGCATGACCTTGTATTTCGGTGCAAAGCGTGGCTGGAAAAGGTCTGATAATATACTGCTTGCAATCGCCTTTACTTTAGGTATATCTATGTACTCATTGTATACTTCTGTGTGCTATAAGCCTGCGGTATCATATGACGGAACTGATGGCAGCTTTATGGGACGTATCGCTGAAATTACCAGATATGACGGGCATAGAGCCGGATATGTGCTGAAGGGCCGCATAAACGGTGTGACTGATGCGAGGATAACTTATTTCGGGTACGATCCCGATGCACGTTACGGCGATACTGTAAGTATAGAAAAATGTACTTTCCGTAAACCAAGTAACACCTATGTTTTCAACAGTGAGTTATACTACAAGGCTGACGGGATATTCCTATCGGCGGCTTCTGCTGAGAATGTCCGCATAACGCATACTCATACCCGCTTTATCAGAAACAAGCTTGCCGACTTCCGAAGCTATATGACGGAAAGGCTGAAAGCTGAGACTGACGATGATGTTGGAGGCTTTCTTGCAGGCATGATATTCGGTGAGAAACGTGAACTTGACAGCGAGATAAAGACTTCTCTTTACCGCAGCGGTATCGGTCATATCCTTGCGGTTTCGGGACTTCACGTGTCAATTATTGCACTTCTGCTTATGAGCGTACTCAGGAAAGCTAACGTCAACAGATTTCTTTCCTACGGCATAATGAACGTGATGCTGATACTCTTTGTGGCAATGGCAAATTATCCCGTTTCTGCCATACGTGCAGCTATAATGATGGATATTTTTCATGGTGCAAGACTTTTCCGCAGACAGAACGACTCGCTTAATTCGCTGGCTGCTGCTTCACTGATAATCGTGATGGTACAGCCTTATGCGATATTTGATGCAGGTTTTCTGCTTTCAGTTTCAGGAACTTTCGGTATAGCTGTATTTGCACCTTTTATGACGAAGAACATGAAATATGATACGGTATTGCATATTATCATAAAAGATTTTATGAACGCAATGTGTACTTCCTTATCTGTATTTCCAGTTAGTATGCTGTTTTTTGATGAGACATCAATCATATCTCCTGCGGCAAATGTGCTTATGGTACCTTTGTGTACAGCATCTATGATAAATGCCCTTATATTCGTACTGACAGGCGGCAGACTGCATATCCTGTATCCTGCGAAAACGCTGACAGGGATGGTCATAGCGATAAGCCGAAAGCTGGCAGGTGTAAGTTTTCTTCATGTTCCTCACGGCTGGGATACAGCATCACAGCTTCTCATATTCTTTGGATTTTTCGTGCTTGGAACGTACTTCATCACTCATTCGGGAAAGGCGGTTGCATTGTCTGCTGCTTTTTCGGTTGCGTTGTATGGTATCATGTCAGTATTTTACTTCAGCAGCAGGAACAGTAAACTGATAGTAGCTGTTCTCGGAAACAGCAGTAATGCGGCGGCAGTGATTACCTTTAACGGGAGTACGGATATCATTGATCTTTCTGGAAACAGAAAGGTTCCGGAATATGTGGATAAGTATCTTAGGACTAACGGTATAAGCAGAGTAACACGCCTTGTACTTACTAAAAATGTTCCTACGGTATATGAAGCTTATAAAAGCAGCTTGAGTTTTACTGAAACAGGAGAATACGTTTTTGCGAAGGAAAAGGATAATGAGTACGCTGGAAATGTTGCTGTCTTTGATGATAATGGTTTTACAATAGAGCGTGAAAGATATGATGTGTCCTATTCATCACGTATCCTGACTGTGGATCACTGCGGAAAGACTATTGCTGTCGTTCCGTCCGGAAGCCATGATACCACATCGGCAGATAAAGTGATAAGATACGGGAGAATACCGAAAAACGCAGAGATCTCAAATGACAACACCGATATATGGCTGAGTTCCGATAACAATTGTTTTGAGATAATAATGTCAGATAATAATATAAGTATAAGGAGTTTATGATGCCTCAGACAGACTCTAAAGGATTGAAAGCAAAGCTGAAAAAAGGCGAGATAGATAATATATACTACATCTTTGGTGCAGATGTGCCTGAGGTAGAGAAGCTTACAAAGCTGATAATCAGAACTGCCATAGGTGACAATGATGAGTTTGCACTCACCAGATTAGAAGGCAGATATCTTGACTTCTCCGAGCTTTATGATATGATACAGATGGTACCTATGATGGCCGATTATAACTGTATCCTGATAAACGATTACAACTGTGAACGTCCCTGTGAAAACATGGCAGGAAGGAAAGCAGAGGACATAAACAAAAAGCTGATAGAAACAATAAAGGAGATACCGCCGCAGACAGTTGTTATATTCAATGTTACAGGCTTTGAAGTAGCTGTAAAAACTGATTATAAAACAAAAAAGAACACCATAAAGGATAAGAATAAAAAACTTGCTGATTTTGCGGCAAAACACGGTACAACTGTTGAATGTACAGTCAAAACAGCTCAGGATATGGCTAAGGATATTTCTTCGGCAGTCTCAGCGAGAGGCGGTTTTATATCGATAAACGCTGCACGTGAACTTGCTGAGATGTGTCAGTGTGATACTCTTACTGTCAAGAATGAGATAGACAAGCTTTGTTCATATGCAGGCAGCAGTGAGATAACCTTACAGCTTATACAGGATATGGTCCACCATGAAAGCGGTACAACTGCTTTCAAACTTGCAGATGCTGTGGCTGTTTCTGATAAAAAAGCTGCATTTGAAGCTGTCGATGAGCTGATGGCTGATAAAGAAAACAGAGGTTCTGTGCTGGGAGCTGTTACATCTGTTTTCCTTGATATGTACAGGGTGCAGTGTGCGAGAAGAAAAGGCATATCCGCTGAAACTGTAAAGCAGGATTTTGCATACTATTCACGTGCATTTGCTATAGAAAAGCTTTACAGAAACGGCGCTTCAATGAGTGTTGAAAGACTGAGAAAATGCATAAGGATACTAAGGGATACTAATATGAAGCTGAATTCATCAAGCGGCAATGAAAAGATCATTCTTGAACAGATGATAACAGCTATGCTGGTTTCCGATGACAAGCGGAGGTAGGTATGATAAAGATCGATGAAGCGGTCATAGTTGAGGGCAAATATGATAAGATCAAGCTCTCATCGGTAATAGATGCTGTTATTATCGTTACTAACGGTTTCAGTATTTTCAAGGACAGTGAAAAGCTGGAGCTTATAAGATATTACGCAGAAAAAACAGGTATAATCATACTCACTGACTCCGACAGCGCAGGCAGGAAAATACGAGGTTATATCAAAGGGGCTGTCGGCAGCGGCCGTGTAACGAATGTATACATCCCCGATATTTTCGGAAAAGAGAAGCGCAAAACAAAGCCGTCTGCCGAAGGAAAGCTTGGTGTGGAAGGCGTTGATGTGAAAACTATACTTGCCGCTTTTGAAAAGGCAGGAGTAACTGCTTCTCAAAATGAAAAGAGATCAGATATAACAAAATATACTCTTTATGAGCTCGGTCTTAGCGGAGGAAAAAACAGCAGTGAACTCAGGGAAAGACTTCAGGTTAGCCTTGGTCTGCCGAGACTGCTTTCATCGTCTGCTCTTGTAGAGGTGCTGTGTACTATGATGGACAGCGCCGGACTTGCTGAGGCTGTAAGAAAAGTTAAGGAGGGATCTGATGATATATAGCAGTCTGCTGTATATTTACGGCTTTCTTCCTGTATCGCTGCTGTTATTCTATATTGCACCGAAAAAACACCGTGAAGCACTGCTTCTTGGGCTGAGTGTGGTCTTCTGTGCATCATTCAGCCTGTATTTTCTTATTTTTATTACGATATATACACTTATCAACTATACCATGTGCAGGATAACCGAATATCTCAAAAGAAAAAACAGTATTGCTGAGGTCGCACTTGCATCTACTATCATACTGGATATAACGGTGCTTTTTGCTTTCAGAGCACCTTATATGAGATGGTTTGCAGGGATGATCCGTGCCCCTGAAACTGTTTATCCTGTAGGTATATCCCTGTTTACTCTTTCGGTCATAAGTTACCTGACAGATATATACAAGGGCAGGGAAAAAGCGGAAACTGATGTTATAAGGTATTCACTGTATGTTATGTTTTTCCCACGCCTTATCATGGGTCCTATTATGAGATATCGCTCGTTCAGAAAAATAATGAATGATCCTAAAAGCGGTTTGGTAAGTATAGGTGAGGGGATAGCCATAATAGTCAGGGGGCTTGTAAAAAAAGTACTGTTTTCAGAAACTCTGTATACGCTTTATACGGACGTTTTCAAGGCAGATGTTATCAAGGTACCGATGGTATCGGCATGGCTCGGGATGACTGCGTATCTGCTCGGGATCTATTTTGAAATGTCGGGATATGCCGATATGGGTGCCGGAACAGCAAGGTGCTTCGGGTATCGTTTCCCTGAATGTTTCAGATATCCCGTATTCAGCAAAAGGATAAGCTATTTCACAGTAAGATGGAATACGCATATAATGTTGTGGTTCAGAAGATATCTTTCAAAGCCGCTTGGATCTGTAGCAGGGAACAGATCAGCAGGTATAGCCGCTTATCTTTTTGTATGGTCACTTATGGGCTATTGGTATACTTTCAGCTTCAGAGGATGGGCGGCAGGATTGTTTCTCGGAACAGCGGTACTTATTGAAAAAAAGGCAGGTTCAAAGAACACGCTCAGATTAACAGGCATCATCTATACATTCATAGTTTCCATGATCGGTGCATCTGTATTCTCAGGAGGTATGCTGAGGTATGCAGGCAGACTTATCGGAACAGGAGGATTTGCGGATTCATTATCGCTTTATCTGCTGAGAGAATACACCTTGTTCCTGATCGCAGCAGCATTATTTGCAACTGACAGACCAAAGAAACTGGTTAACAGACTGAAAAGATCAAAGGCTTCAAAAGCCGTATCGGCTGTTTCAGCTGTATTAGTCATAGGCACGCTGCTGCTTTGCACAGCTCTTATGGCTGAAAGCGGGATATCAGAACAGCTTTTTATCACGCTTTAAGGAGGAGTTCTGAATGAAGAAGCAAAAAAAATTAGTTGCCGTTGTATTCTTTGCACTTTCAGCTGTTTTTTGTCTGAGTGCTGTTGTTCCTTCAGACAGGCAGCAGAAGTCAGGCAATAATAATAAACAAGGCCTCAAGGATACGATATTTACAGAAGATATTGGAAAGTATATGATCTCACGTGCTGCTGAAAAAATGCCTATGAGGGAAAAGTGGCTGAAGATGGATTCTTCTCTCAGAACACACATAGGAGAACGTATCGTCAATGGAGTATACATCGGTGAGGATAGACTTCTTGATACGGGCTTTTCTGAGCGCAAGGAACTTTCTGAAGCTGCTGAATGTATCAACAGCTTTGCGTCAGGGTATAACGGAACACTTTATATAGCTGCTGTACCGTCATCATCAGGTGTATATGGAGATATACTTCCTGAATACCTTCTTGGAGATACTGAAAATCAGCAGATAACAAGGCTTTATGATTCCCTCGGCAGTAATATCAGAAAGATAGATGCATATAATATCCTTAAAATGCTGAAAGATAATTATATCTATTACAGGAATGATACTAAATGGACGAGCTACGGCGCATACTGTGTATATCGAACTGTAATACAGAAGCTTGGTTTTCAGCCTACAGCCTATGATAAATATACTATCAGGCATGTGGCAGATAATTTCAGAGGCAGTCTGTACGCTCGTACTCTTGCGTCAGATACAATGGCTGACCTCATCGATATATATGAATATCCTGATGGGGCTCAGGTAATATCCTGCATGACTGTGAATGAAAATGGTCATATACATGAATGCAGTTTTTATGATATGGATAAGCTGAGTTCAGGAGATATGTACAAAATGTATCTTGGTGAAGAAGCACCTGTAATAGAAATAGAAACGAATGTTAACAAC
>JAFOMV010000213.1 GCA_017418765.1 Ruminococcus sp.
CATCTTCTTCTTGTAAAAGGCATTGACAAGAAGTACTATGAGTGTACTTGCGGTCAGGTCAGCGAATAGTGTCATGCTGACGGTAATGCTGAAAAAGCCTGTGATTATTATTGCAAGGCCTGTACACATCAGTGTGATAACTGATGCGGTACGCATTGTCTCCTTGGAGATCTCGTTGTTGCGTTCGTCCTTGGACTTGATGTATGCCTCTTTCAGTTTCTTCTCGTCACTGAGAAGAACGAAACATCTTATCATATAAACTAATGCAAGCAGGTCGCCGCCTACAAGAAGTCCTGTCAGCATACCTCTTGAGAAGTCGGGAACGTTCTCAGTAAGGCGTTGCAGCAGGAAATATAACATTGTTCCCGAACACATATACATTGTGCATAACTGAAATCTGAACTTAATTTTTTTCTTGAATTGTTCCATGATGATCCTCCTTATAATTTCTTGTTGTAGTATGCGGTTACAGCGATGGAGACAATGCCTGTCAGGATGATATTAGCTGAAAGGGTCAATGTTATAACAGGGTTGAAAAAGCTTGCTGCGATGGCTGCAAGCGCTGCTATCATGATGGAGATGCTCATTACTGTTCTGGCTGACTCCTTCTGTATCAGAGTGTTTCTCTCGTCGGTTTCGGCTATGTATGCCTTCTTCAGCTTTTCCTCGTCCTGAAGAAGGGGCATAAGTCTGAAAATATTGAAGACCGAAACGGTCAATGAGCCTGATAAAACGCCGATGAGGATGCCTTTTGTATATTCGGGAGCGCCTGTGATGCGGATGAGAGCGAAGTATATGAAAAGTCCTGACAAACAGAATATTACACTGAGCATAATTCTCCTTCTGAGCTTCTTTCTGAATTGTTCCATGATGATCCTCCTTAAAATTTTTTTCTGAAATAAGCCATTGACAGCATATATATAATTGTAACCATGATAGCTGCAAGTGATAAAGTAAGGCTAACAGCACGATAGTTCATCCATCTTGCTGCTTCTGCGGCTGCTATAAATATACCTATACTTATAAATAAAGCGGAGTTTGCTGCCATTTTTCCTATCTGGATATAGCGTTCGTCAGTATCCCGTACATACATTTTTTTAAAAGCTTCATCGTTTTTGAGAGCTTTTTTTAAAGACGAATGAGTTATAAGTGAAATAACGAGTGCGACCAATGCAACATGAATCAAGCTATCAGCGTGTTCATTAAAATGACAGATAATACAAATAGGAATGATGGAAAAGAAAGATATCAGACTTATCCAACCACAAATCTTTTTTTGCTTTTCAAGTTTTTTTCTGTATACTTCCATGATAGTTCTCCTTACAGATTTTCCTCGCCCTCGAAAATGAACAGCTCCTCAATAGTGATACCGAAGAACTGCGCCGCCTTGTGAGCAAGCGTGAGGGATGCGTTGTATTTTCCGTTTTCCAGTGATATGATGGTCTGTCTCGTTACGCTGAGAGCGTCTGCAAGCTCCTGCTGAGTGACCTTCCGTGCTTTCCGCAGTTCCTGTATCTTATTTTTCACGTTCATACTCCTTCTTGGCATCTTTGCTGAAAGACGCAAACACAGCCACCGCTACAGCTATTGCTATCC
Source organism: Ruminococcus sp. (assembly GCA_017418765.1). The sequence continues at coordinate 1,597 of JAFOMV010000213.1, forward strand.
ACGGG
>JAFOMV010000214.1 GCA_017418765.1 Ruminococcus sp.
CTTCTCGAAGCTGCCATGCTTTGACCCTTCATCAGTACAGGAAGCATACGACATGATACAGGACGCTTTCGAGTATTCCGAGAAGTACAATACTCCCGTGCTTTTCCGTCCTACAACAAGAGTCTGTCACGGCTACGCTTCAATTGAAGTAAAGGACGAAAACGAGTACAAGGTGAACCGTCCCGAGGGATTTGTAAAGGATTCCTCAAAATGGGTCATATTCCCACGTCTTTCCTACAACGCTCATATCCATATCGAGGAGCGCAATGCTGAACTTTCAAAGGTATTCTCCGGATATGAACGCAATGTTATCATCCCCGAAAAGGCAGGCGGATGTAAAAAGGGCATAGCAACTCACGGTATAAGCTACACTTACGCTATGGAGGCTCTCAGAGACAAGGAGGCTCCCCGTGTATTCAAGGTATCAACACCATTCCCGTTCCCCGAGCAGCAGGCTGTTGAATTTCTCAGCGGTCTTGACGAAGTTCTCTGTATCGAGGAGCTTGACCCCATAATCGAGCGTGAACTTACATATATCTGCGGAAAGTATCATCTCAGCACAAAGATACTTGGCAAGCTGACACACAACGTAAAGACAGCAGGCGAGAACACATGTGCATCCGTTCTCGGCAATATTTCCGGATTCATGGGCTGGGATATCCCCGAAACTGCAAAGCTTGAAGAAGCACCCCCACTCCCTGTAAGACCTCCCGTACTCTGTGCAGGATGTCCTCACAGAGCTTCATTCTTCGCCGTAAAGGAAGCAATGAAGGGTCAGAAGTCGGTATTCTGCGGAGATATCGGATGCTATACTCTCGGCAACGCTATGCCTCTTGACATGGTAGATACCTGTCTCTGCATGGGCGCAGGCGTCAACATCACACAGGGTATCGGCAAGATAGAGCCTGATACGAAGTGTTTCGCATTCGTGGGAGATTCCACATTCTTTGCTTCAGCTATAACAGGCGCAGTCAATGCAGTATACAATCAGGCTGATATGACTCTCGTTATCCTTGATAACTCCACAACTGCAATGACAGGTCATCAGCCTCACCCCGGCACAGGCCGCACGATGATGGGCGAAGTCGTTGAAAAGGTAAGCATACAGGAAGTCCTCAGGGGTATCGGCGTAAAGACCGTCGAGACAGTAAATCCTCTTGAGCTGAAAAAGTCTGTTGAGACCGTTAAGCGTGTAGCTGATGAAGAAGGCGTAAAGGCTATCGTATTCAAGTCGCCTTGTGCAGTCCTCATCAAGCCCGATAAGCCCGCCGTTATCGACAGTGCTAAGTGCACATCATGCAAGAAGTGCATCAAGACTTTAGGATGTCCCGGAATCGTACTCAGAGACGGCAAGGTGGCTATAGAGAATTCCCTTTGTACAGGCTGCGGACTTTGTTCACAGGTTTGTCCTTTCGGAGCAATAGGAGGTACAGGCAATGCAGAGTAATATCCTTATATGCGGAGTAGGCGGTCAGGGGATCGTCCTGACATCAAAGCTTATCGCCGCAACAGCTATGGAGCATGATATCCCCGTAATGAGCGCTGAAACTATAGGTATGGCTCAGAAGGGCGGAAGCGTTTTCAGTTTCCTGAGACTGGGCGATGACATCTACTGCCCTATGTTCCCCGAAAAGACCGCAGACCTTATCATCGGATTCGAGCCTGCTGAGGCAGTACGTATGCTCCCTTACCTCAAAGACGGCGGACAGGTGGTAGTCAATACCCACCCCATAATGCCCGTAAC
>JAFOMV010000215.1 GCA_017418765.1 Ruminococcus sp.
CCTGTGAATATATTCAGCTTTTTTTCAAGAGGGATGACAGCCTCTCTGATAACTGCAAGATTGCGGATGTAGATCTCTTTTAACATATAAACTGCCTTACCTCCTCGGGAAAAGCTCGCTCCTGAATTTCTTTGAAAGCTTCTTTGCGTCGTCTTCTGTTCTGACTAAGATGAAAATTGTATCGTCACCTGCGATAGTTCCCACAACGCCCTGATGGTTGACAGAATCTATAGCTGCACAGGTTCCCTGAGCCATACCTGCACGGCATTTCAGCACGATGGTATTCATGGCATAATCCACGGATATGACAGCTTCCTCAAAGAGACTTTTCTCCTCTGCGGCTGCGGCAGGGAGAGCGTATCTGAATTCGCCGTTCTCGTCACGCTGTTTCACCAGATTCAGCTGCTGGATATCTCTTGAAAGTGTGGCCTGTGTTGCCTTTATCCCGTGTTCTGCCAAAAGCTCGATGAGAAGCTCCTGAGTTCCCACAGCCTGTTCAGAAATTATCTCAAGTATAAGTTCATGTCTGCGATTTTTCATTTGGGCATCTCCTACTTTATTGGCTTGCACATCTTTGTGCAAAGCGACTCATGGAAGGAATTTCCGATAATATCGATGAATTTGATATTTTTCTTTCCTCTGTGTATCTCAATTGAATCCGATTCATGAAGGTCAGCAAAGTGTTCGCCGTCCACATTTATGACCATACACTCTCCCTTTGAAATGGGAGTGGTGTTCTTCATGCGCAGCCGTCTGCCTGCTGCAAAGAGGGTAGCTCTTGAGAAAAGAGAATGAGGACAGATAAGTGTCATTTCGATACATTCCATGTCAGGCTCGATGATGGGACCGCCTGCTGACAGTGCATAGGCAGTTGAACCTGAGGGCGTACTGAAAAGGACACCGTCCGCACGATATCTTCCAACCAGATAATCCTCAGAATACACCTCAAAATCACATATTCTGAAGCTTCCTGAACGCCCCTGAACTTCGTTGAGGGCAGTACGCTCGATATCGCCTTCGGGAGTATGACAGACCACATCGAGAGTCATACGCTCGGATATCTCGTAGTCCCCTGTTTTCAGCTTTTTCAGCTTGTCGAGCTGATCGGATTCCAGACCTGCCATAAAACCGAGAGTTCCTGTATTTATGCCAAGCAGCTTTGTATCCTTGCCCAGCAGAAATTTAGCACATCGCAGTATCGTACCGTCGCCGCCTATGGCAAGCACCACATCTGCGGTATCGGCGGATATGCTCATATCCTCGAAAATCACATGGGGCTTGTCAGCAAAATCGCTTCTGAAATCCTCGCTGACAGCTACCTCTATGCCAGCCTCCGCCAGCACATCGCAGGCTTCACGGGCACAGCTGAGAGCATTTCTTTTCTGAAAATTAGGATATAACGCTGCTTTCATAACGATCTCCTTAAAGCTTGATAAAGGAACTGTCCGTCAGCTCCCTGAAATCATGGTAAACAGGTGTTCCGCTGCCTTTGCAGAGTTTCACCAGATATTCTATATTTCCGCTTCCGCCCTTGATGGGAGAATAGGTGTACTTCTCGCACACAAATCCGAGTGACGAGGCAAAAGCGTCTATCTCCTCAAGAACACGGATATGCACCTTTCTGTCCTTGACTATGCCGTGCTTGCCGATGTCCTTCCTGCCTGCCTCAAACTGCGGCTTTATGAGCACAGCACCGCATCCGCCTTCCTTCATGAGTTCGTATATCTTCGGCAGTATCTTCGTAAGGGAGATAAACGATACATCCGCACATACAAAGTCTGCCTGTCCGCCCAGATCATCAGCGGTAATGTTCCTGATATCAGTGCCCTCAAGGTTCTCCACTCGTTCGTCATTCCTGAGCGACTCCGCAAGCTGATCGTGCCCCACGTCAACTGCGAAGACCTTTGCAGCGCCATTTTTCAGCATAAGATCGGTGAATCCGCCTGTGGATGCACCAATATCAAGACAGACCTTTCCGTTGAAATCGAGGCTGAATTCCTCCGCTGCCTTTTCAAGTTTAAGGGCGCCTCTGCCTACATATTTCTCAGTCTCGCAGGATTCGATGACATCGCTCTCCGATACATTATCCGAGGCTTTTTTTGCGGTCATACCGTTGACAGCAACGCTGCCTGATGATATCATTTCCTTCGCAGTCTGCCTGCTTCGTGCGATACCCCTTGCAACCATTTCAGCGTCAAGTCTTGCCATTTGCACTGCTCCTGCTGCGGATGAGCTCCGCCATCTTATCGCTTGTCAATCCAAGCTTATCAAGGCATGACTGTGCCGAAGCCTGCTTGATAAAACCATTTGCACATACTCTGCTGTATTCTCCGCTGTAAGCTATCTCCGCCAGCATATCTCCTACTTTCTCGGAAATACTGCCGCTGCCCGAAGCCTCCTCAAAGAAAATGATATGCTTATACTTTTTCATCTCGTCAACAAGGCTCTTATCGAGAGGGAAAATCTTTGTCAGCTTCAGGATATCAAAGCTTATATCTTCTTTTTTCAGCATCTCCTGAGCTTCATAGGCTTCATTGCAAATCCTGCCGTAAGTAATGATAAGGGTATCGCTTCCGCCCTCTCTCATGAAAAGGTACTCAGTGCCGAGACGTGAGAGCAGCTGTCTTGATTTTTCTGAGCCACGTGGATATCTTATGGCACACAGTCCCTTGTCTGCATATATAGCCTTTTTCATGCACATTCTCAGTTCCTCGTAGCATGAAGGTGAGTATATGACTGTATTCGGGATAGATGTAAGCATTGGAACGTCGAAAAGCCCCTGATGGGTCTCGCCGTCCTCACCGACGATACCTGCACGGTCAACCCCCAGTATCACATGAAGTTTTCCTATAGAAACATCATGTATAAGCTGGTCATAAGCTCTTTGCAGAAATGTGGAATATACGGCAAATACGGGTATCATACCCATTGAAGCCAGTCCGCCTGCAAAGGTAACAGCGTGCTGCTCGGCGATCCCCACATCATAGAATCTTTCGGGATATGCCGCACGGAAATACTGCAAGCCGGTGCCGTACTTCATAGCCGCAGTAATTGCACATATCCTGTTGTCAGTCTTCGCTATCTTCACAAGCTCCTTGCCGAAAACTGTTGAGTAGCTGTCCTCTGCGGAAACTTCGGGATTGCCTGTAGCAATATCAAAGCGTGAGATACCGTGATATTCTCCCGGATTCTGCTCGGCAGGTCCGTATCCCTTTCCTTTTATAGTCTTCACATGGATGAATACAGGACTGTGATAGTGTTTCGCTGTGTGTATAACGTCTTCCAGCTCTGAAAGACTGTGACCATTGACAGGCCCCAGGTAAATGAATCCCATATCCTCGAACATTGTACTGTTTTCAAGGATATTCGATCTTACAGAATCCTTGACGTTCTTCAGACCTTTTTCAACACTGTTTCCGACAATAGGAATCTTTCTGAGACCTTCTTTTACAGCCTGCTTAGTATTATAATACTTTTCCGAACTTCTGAGCGTAGTAAGATACTTCGACAGCGAACCTACACTTTTGGATATGGACATATTGTTATCATTGAGTATAACTATAAGATTGTTACGTCTGTCCCTTCCGCAGTTATTCATAGCTTCATAGAACATTCCGCCTGTCATAGCGCCGTCACCTATGACTGCTACGGTATAGTTATCCTTGCCCTGAAGCTTCATAGCCTCTGCAATGCCGCAGGCAACAGATACAGATGTGCTGCTGTGACCGCTGATAAATGTATCGTGTTCTGATTCCTCAGGCTTAGGGAATCCCGATATGCCGTTTTCCTGACGGATAGTGCCGAAACTTTCCAGTCTTCCTGTAAGTATCTTATGGGTATAAGCCTGATGTCCCACATCCCATATTATCTTATCGTCAGGCGAATCAAAATTACGATGTATCGCAACAGTAAGTTCCACAGCTCCGAGATTAGAAGCGAGATGGCCGCCGTTTTTTGATATTGTAGATATAAGCAGTCCTCGTATCTCTTTGCACAGAGTATGACATTGAGATATAGAAAGTTTTTTAAGGTCTTTCGGAAGATCGAGATCTTTAAGCTCAACTTTGTCAGTTCTATTTATATTTTCCTTCATTTTATGCAATGCAGAGCAATGCTCCGCAGCTCCTCCGTATTAGTTTTTTCTTTTCAGCAGCATCTCTGTAAGCTGTCTGAGGAAGCTGTTATCTTCAAATTTTTCAAGGCATCGCATCGCCTCGTCTGTAATATTCCCTGCGATCTCCTGAGCCTTTTCAACTCCGTAAATGGTAACGAAAGTGGTCTTGTTCTCCTCCTCATCACTTCCCACAGGCTTGCCCAGTTCTTCGGTAGTGCTGGTAACATCAAGGATATCGTCAATTATCTGGAAAGCAAGTCCCAGCTTGTAGCCGTATTCCTTGGCAGCCTCAATGACAGTGCTGTCAGTGCAGCCTGCACATATACAGCCCATAATGCATGAGACCGAGATCAGTTCACCTGTCTTATGGCGGTACATATTTCTCAGGTTCGCCTCATCCACATCATTTCTCTGCTCATTCTGCATATCTATGACCTGTCCGCCTATCATGCCGTTTTTGCCGACAGCACGGGCAAGCTCGGAAATTATCCTTATCTTCTGCTCAGGAGAGAGCTTCTCATCGTCGGCGATAAGTCCGAACGGCAGCACGGAAAGTGCATCGCCTGCAAGAATAGCCATAGCTTCACCGTGAGCCTTATGGCATGAGAGCCTTCCACGTCTGTAGTCGTCATCATCCATAGCAGGGAGATCATCGTGGATAAGTGAAAAAGTGTGTATCATCTCGATAGCAGCAGCAGGTGCAGAAGCATTGCTGATATCGCCGCCAAGAGCATTGCAGAAAGCGTACACAAGTACGGGACGTATCCTTTTCCCGCCTGCTTCAAGGGAATAATTCATTGCTTCAATTAGATCCTTCTGTGCATCGGTCTCGGAAGAATGTGCATTATATTTTCTCAGGTCATCCTCCACAAGGCTGATGTATTCCGAAAATTTATCCTTAAAATCACTCATATTGTTTTTCCGACAGCGCTGTACCGTCATCCTCCGTTATTTTGATCTGAGCCTCGTCAAGCTGTTTTCTGCATAATGCCGCAGCCTTAACGCCTTCGCCGTAAAGCTCCACAGCTTTTTCAAGGGGAATATCGCCCTTTTCCAGTTCTGAAACTATTCTGCTCAGTTTTGTCATATTTTCTTCAAAGGTTATTCTTTCTTCCATTATATACCACCGTTCTGTTTTTCCTCATGGACTTCCTTTATCTCCGCAGATACTGCACCTTTTCCGAAGCGGATATCAACAGTATCTCCTACAGAAAGACCGTCAATGCTGCTGAGAAGCCTGTCTCCGCTGTAGACCAACGAATAGCCGCGGGACAGCACTTTGAGCGGACTGAGACTTTCAAGCCGTCCGATGCGCTCGAAAAGCTGTGATGAACGCCTTTCCATATAACGCTGAAAGGCCGCTGAATTGCGCTTTTCCAGTGCGCTGAGCCGCTCGCCGGAAAGCTTCATCCTGTTCTCGGGAGATTGTGCAGCCAGCTTTGCATTCAGCACAGTAAATCTGTCAACTGCTCTGTCAAGTGCCGCAAAAGCACTTCTCTCCGCACGGCGCTGAAGCATATCAATTTTCTCGTAAAATGTACTTATATCAGGAGCCGCCAGCTCTGCCGCAGCCGACGGAGTAGGCGCTCTCAGGTCAGCCGCCATGTCGGCTATGGAAATATCCGTTTCATGTCCAACCGCAGAAATAACAGGGACTTTGCAGTTGTACACCGCATAGGCTACCTTTTCGGTGTTGAATGCGCTCAGGTCCTCGGATGAACCTCCGCCACGCCCCACTATAATGACATCACAGCCTGCGGCCTCCGCTCTGAGAATGCCCTGACATATGGAATCGGGAGC
>JAFOMV010000216.1 GCA_017418765.1 Ruminococcus sp.
CATATATTAGTTGCACGAAAAAGCGGTTCGTTACAATTTTCAGTTATCAAAAATCAGAAATTAGTTTGTAGGGAACGCCGCCCTCGGCGTTCCCTACATTTTGTTTCATGTTATTTCATCGAAAAGCAAGGGCGCACGATAGAAGTGCGCCCCCAGCAGTTTTATTTATCAGCGTGCCATGCGTAGTCCAGCATTTCGGGAGTATAGCCATCCAGCTTTTTCAGCAGAGGAAGGACGTCCTTCTTTGCGGACTCAAGGTCATGTTCGAGGTAGTTTCCACATTCCTCGGCAGTACATCCGGGGATGGCCTCGTCATACTTTGAGATGAACTCAAAAGCATCCTTTACCAGCTTGATAGCGTCTTCCTTTGACATTGTGTCTCTTGTGAGGAAGTAGAAGCCTGTGCGGCATCCCATAGGTCCTACGTAGACTATCTTGTCGGTAAATTCGGAATTTCTTGCATATGTAGCAAAGAGATGTTCAATAGTGTGCAGCGACGGATTTGACACGTAAACTCCGCCGTTTGGCTTTACCATTCTCACATCGTAGGAGATAACATCGCCGTCGATACGGGATATGTACATTCCTACTCCGAACTTTGTGTGGTCAACTGAAAAACTTGCGATTCTTTCCATTTTCTTTTCCTCCTGTTTATTGTTCAGGTCATGCCTGAGTATTGCTTTTATGTCATCGGGAAGCTCCGCCCTGACAGTTACTTCCTCCCCTGTTATGGGGTCTGTGAAGTTCAGCTGTCCGCAGTGGAGCGCCTGTCTGCCAATGTCACAACGAGTGCCGCCGTAAAGGTCATCACCTGCAAGGGGATGGCCGATATATGAAAAATGCACACGTATCTGATGGGTCCTGCCCGTTTCAAGGTGTATCTCCGCAAGGGAGTATTTACCGTTGTAAGCTATGCGCCTGTAATGGGTCACAGCCCGCTGACCGTCCTCACGGACACAGCGTATGATTATGGATTCACGCTCACGGGCAATGGGAGCGTCAATAGTGCCTGTTTCGGGTATCTCTCCTGTTACTGCCGCATAGTAGACCTTTTCACATTTGCCTTGCAGGGCGTTTGCGGCAAGGGCATTTTTCGCAACTGCGCAAAGCCCCGAAGTATCACGGTCAAGGCGGTTCACCGCACGGAAAGTAAGATCCGGAAACATAGCCGCAAACTTGTTGCCGAGAGTGTCGCCCTGATGCTTTATCGACGGATGAACGGGCATCCCCGAGGGCTTGTTGAAAACTATCACGCCGTCACTTTCATATGCAGCGTCAGCTTCAAGGTCGGGATTAGGTTCAAGGAAGCTGTCATCACCGAAGCGCAGAACTATGACATCGCCTTTGTTTACGGTGTCGATGCTTCTGACAGTCTTGCCTTCACGTGTTATGCCGCCGTCTATGCGTTTAAGCTTTGTGAGCAGCCTTTTTGAGACTCCTTTTTCTCCTGTGAGGAAGTTTTGCAGCGTGACGGGAGCGTCTGTTTCCACAGTCAGTTTCAGTTCTTTCACGGTACTCATCCTCTCTTATGAATATATCTGTACTAAGCGCAAATGCGGTGAATATCCTTGTTACCGCATAGGGCAGTCCTGCTATGCTGACAGCAGGGATAAGATAAAACGCCGACAGCCTTATCAGCACATTCTTCCTTCCGCTCATAAAGCGTACAGCACCGAGAACATTTCTCAGAGTGCTTTTCTGCGGAAATTTCACCAGCAGAAAGGGAACTGCCGCAAAGCTAAGCTTCAACGAAAGCCACAGTATAAGTGATACTATCGTAAGCACAACTGCATTTACCGCCATGAACACATCGTTTGTTTCAAGTCTGCCATTCAGCATGGAATAGGCGGATATCCCGAAAAATACCGCAGGTGCAAGGGCAGCGGCACCGATAAGCTTTGTCCAGATCAGCGCACCAAGACTTCTGCGGAAGATCGCCCTGCTGAGTATGACCCGTGACAAGGGCGTAAAGCAATTCCTCTCAGAGCATATCTCACATAGCCTGTAGGCCGCAGTACAAACCAAAGGTGCGGTAAGTGCCCATCTCATCAGGGTAAGCACCAGCGCAGCCGAAAGCTGTACCTTATTCTTGCCGCTGAAAAGCTCAATAGGCGTTATCTCGCCGAAATACAGCAGCATACTGTACACTGCGGCTTCTGCAAGGCGGAAGAATACCTCAGAACAAAACGGCAGCATACATATCAGTGAAGTGCGTATCCATCTGCCTTTCAGCAGTTTTTTCGTATACGGTATAAGCTGGCGAATCTTCATAATAAGTACCTCCTGTGTACTTATTATGTCCGCTTATGGCAAAAATATGCTGTCAGCGCTCGTCGTCTATATCCTCTATCTTTTCGTATGGACAGTAGCCAAGTATCTCAAAAGCCTGCGAATTCAGCCACATCTGGGCTGTAACTATGATATCGAAGCCCTCACCGAATTTTGCGGAAAGCACATCAGGCTCATATTTAGGCAGCCCGAAACACCGCAGCATATTGGATATTATGCCTCCGTGAGTTATCATAGCGCAGTGTGTGAGGCCTTCCTCCATCATATTCATTATTATATTGTGGAGCGCCTTGTAGGTCCTTGCGGTCATCTCCTCAAGGCTTTCACCGTTAGGCGGACAGACCTCCTTTGTGCCCTTGAGCCACTGTATATAGTCGCTTCTGCCTGCAAGCTCATCTATGGACTTGTTTTCAAAATCACCGAAATTCAGCTCAGTGAGGTCATCAACAGGGACAAGCTCAGTATAGGGGAAAAGAATCTCGGCTGTCTCCTTACATCGCCTCAGCGGAGAAGAATATACCCTGTGGACAGAAGGGTAATCAAATTCATCCATTTTTGCTGCAAGCTCTGCGGCACCTTTCGGTGAGAGCGGAAGGTCAGTCCTTCCGATGTAAACGCCTTTCTCATTTGCTTCAGTCATTCCATGACGTATAACGCTTATACGGTATCCTTTCATATGAACCTCCATGTGTATGGAATTTTGCACAAAAATATTTCATTTTTTTATAACTCTCGGTAAAATTCACGAAAACGCTCCAAAAATCCGACGCATTCTTTCATATTTCTACATATTTACAAATTATACATTTTGTATTATAATATTAATAGTTACATTTTGCGATATCATGCAGTGCAATGCTCCATTATGCCGTGACATCCCCTGAACTATCATTACGGCTGCCGGATGTATGTACTTTAGAGGAGGATATTATCATGAATTCAGATTTTGCGAGAATAATAACATTACAGAGAAAAGAGAGACATATCAGTCAGAAACAGGCCGCTACCGATCTCGGTATCTCACAGGCGCTCCTCTCACACTATGAGAAGGGTATCCGTGAATGCGGACTTAACTTCCTTGTAAAGATAGCAGATTACTATAATGTTTCCTGCGACTATCTTCTCGGAAGAACTCCTGAACCTGAGGGAAAAACTATCACTATCGAGGATATCCCCGATGATGACGGAAACAACACCCTCAAAATGCCTTCGCCTGAGATAATCAACTTCAACCGAAGGATCATCAACAACTCCATATCCCTGCTTTTCAGCCTTGCACAGAAAGCCAACAGCATTACCCTTATCAAAGAGGTATCATCCTATCTCATGCTTTCAGTGTACAAGCTTTTCAGGATAGTATACAATGCTAACCCTCATAATGACCAGAAGCTGTTCCGTATACCAAAGGTGATCGCCAATGACAGCGCAAACGCTATCGTATCCATGAGTGAAGCAAACATCAAGGCCGCATCCAGCGGTATACCTCTCGACGGCAATGACTGCGTTGACAATTTCGATACCCTTTACGTAACTACAGCTACTCTCCAGAAGGATTATGCACAGTATTCCTCATCCCTCCTCAACCTCATCAAGAGAAGCGAGGAGAGTATCTCCCGTACCCGTGCAAAATACCGCACAGACGGAAAATAATGTAACAGTAATATTATATCACTTTTACACCTGCTTGAAAAGACTTTTTTCAAAATTGTTGCACATACGTAACCGAACCATGAGCATATACTTAGGGTGTGTAATGATTTGACAAATAAAAGCATTGGTGATATAATAATTTTTTGTGATATCTTTTGATGTGCCAATTAGATCCCGAAGAACAGATGCACAGGATCTTTGTCGTGAGACAAGGCCGAATGTCGCCGTCCTGCTGACGCAAATCAAGGATCTCTAACGCAGTATCATGGCAAAAAGACAAGCAGATATCTTCCTGAGATAGTTGAGACATCAATAATAAGAAAGGAGTTGTTCGGTATGGGGAATGGTGAACTCGATGAAGCTTCACCCGATAAGCGTGACAGGATAGGCTTCGGCGGTCTGATAACCATTATAGGTGCATACTTTGCCAAAGTGCTCTCCGCTATAGTTCTCGGTATCATCAAAGGCTTCAGGTTCATATTCACCGAGATAAAGGAACTTTTCATTCTTTTTCTGAAAACCGTGAGATGGCTTTTCCGTGACCTGACTGCTCCTATGAAAGAACGTGCAGAGCTCAACCGTGAGCTTCAGCGTGATATGAGGGCAGCAAAAAAGGAAAGCCCCGAGGCTTACAGCGCCGCTTCAAAAAAATTCTGGAGATCATACCTTTTCGGGAAAAGCGGACTGGTGTTCACTTCGCTCAACTATCTTCTCCCATTGGTATCCATCTTCGTTCTCATAAGCGTTCTGCGGTACGGAACATTCCTTGAATACGGCATAAGCGTCAGACACAACAACAAGGAACTTGGCGTTATCAATGCAGAAGCTGATTACGATGAAGCCGTTCGTGAAGTAAAACAGCGATTGTCATACACAGGCTCGGATGAAGAACCTGTTGACCTGAATGCCGACTTCTCGCTGAAACTTATATCGGGCGAAGATAAGATCCTCAATTCAAAACAGCTTGCCAATGCCATCCTTTCTTCATCAGATGAGGAACTGACCGAGGCATACGGCGTATATATCGACGGCTCGTTTGTCGGCGCTGTCACAGACAAAGACGCTGTACAGGAGGCTCTCGACGAGAATCTGCTGAAATACCCCATAGAGGGCGTGGTCAAGGATGTTTCGTATAAAAATGATATAGAGTACGCAAAGGGTATGTACCTTTCGGGAAGCGTTCTCGATGACAAGCAGATGATAAAACTCCTCACTTCCTCCAAGAAGAAAAAGGCTGTCTACATCGCACAGTCAGGTGATACCTCAGCTCTGATCGCCCAGAAATTCAGCATGGACGTTAAGGAACTTGAGGATATGAATGCAGGTCTTTCCAAAAAATGCCGTCCCGGCAGACTTGTAAACGTCACCGAGACCGAAAGCTATCTTCCTATAAAATATACCCGTGAGATGGAGCTTATCTCATTCCTTGACTATGAAACTATCGAAGTAGAGACAAGTGAACTCAATCTCGGCGCAAGGGAAACTCTTGTAAAGGGCGAGAGAGGCGAAAAGGTCAACAGCATTGAGATAACCTATGTTGACGGCAAGGAATACGCAAGAAAGACTGTAAAGTCAAAGATAACCAAGGTACCTGTTGTTGAGCAGATAGGTATAGGCACATATACCGCCCGTCCTTACAGCGCAGATACAAAGCTTTACGGTACAGGTCAGTTTGCATGGCCTGTTGACGGAGGATGGGTAAGCGACGTATTCATCAGCGACCGAAACCACAAGGGCTTCGATATCGCAGCGGATATGGGTACTGATATCTATGCCGCAGGCGATGGTGAGGTAGTTTCCGCAGGCTGGAATCCGGGAGGCTACGGCTATTTCGTAATGATAGACCACCTTGACGGATATCAGACAGTTTACGCTCATATGAGTCAGGTCTATGCAACTACAGGCACTACTGTAAAGCGTGGTCAGCTTATAGGTGCTGTCGGCTCAACAGGCGACTCCACAGGCCCGCACTGCCACTTCGAGGTAAGATATATGGGTATCTGCTATGACCCTGCAAAGTTCATGTACACTGCCGATTATACGGAGGATATGGACCTTACCGCAAGGACTTCCACTGCTGCTGCGGATGAAAGCGGCAATACGGTAACTACCGAAACTACAGCCGTAACATCTGTAAGCACTTCTTCGTCTGCTAAAAAGTCCACAACAAAAAAGACAACGTCAAAGAAGACTTCCACAACCACCACTAAGGCAAAAAAGACAAAAGAAGCAACACATTGATAATATAAAAAGCCATAAAGAAGCATAACACTTCTCTATGGCTTTTGTTTTTTGCTTTACAGGTTTAACCGATAATGTCCCTGCACATATCGAAAAGCTCATCAAAGCTGTATTCCTTGCCTGCTTTAAGCTCCTCATATGTAAGCTTTGCAGAGCCATCATCCTTTATGATTACACCAAAAGGATATATGCCCTGTTTTCCCTCGGAAGTCCTGTATACCGAATATACTCCGTATGAACTATCAATAACTATGAAATAGTCAGCATCAGGTGCGCCTGTGTACTTTTCAGCATACTTGCTGCGGAATGTATCTATATCAAATGTTGACGGTATGTTATAGTCATGACTGCTGTCACTGCCGACTATAAATCTTCCGTTTATATTCTTGCCGCTTGCTGCCATCTCATTAAGCGTTTCCGAAGCGGCATTAGCAGCGGATGAAGCTGTATTGTTCAGCACATCCTCCTCTGTTGACTGAAGATAAGACGGAACTGTCATATCTATCTGCCAGTTGCCGCCTACAGCACGGTAAACGAACATTTCCTGTTCTTCTGCTTTACCATCCACACTTACATCAGCGATAACGTCATAGCCCTCCTCATATTCCCTTCTGTAGGAGCTTACATCGTCTATTTTCTGATATTCCTCAGATATCCTTTCGGTATCCAGTGAATCCCTGCATCCTTCTATAAGTTTGTTTACCTCGCACACTCTGCCGTACATCTCATCAAGAAGAACATAGCCCTCCTCGGTTATAGCCTTTACATCCTTGATCTTTTCCAGTTCAAGGGTATGTCCGCTGTAGCTCTGCTTGAAGCCGTCTATCATCTTCTCAACTGCTACGGCTGCGGAATCTCCGCTTGAAGCGTAGCCTGACATAACAGCGGCAGCCTCGACGTTTTCAGCGTCATACTGATATTTCAGCGAGCCCTCGATATCGCCCTTGTTGATAAGCTCGAAGTAATTGCCGATATGTTCCTCTGATATTTTTTCAGCATTCTCCCTGTTGAATTCAACTGATATATTATGCGGAAGTGCAGAGGATGAAGAACTCGATGAAGATGAGCTTCCTGATGTATCTGAGCCGTGTCCTGAACATCCTGCCAATGAACATACAGCTAATGTGAAAGCAGCTATAACTGCAATTGTCTTTTTCATATTAATTATCTCCCATTGAATATTTGCCCGTTGCCGTGCAGACTAATTATACCACTCATGAAAAAATATGTCAACAGCTTAAATCCTTTGTACACGCAAACCAATTTTGTTGATCAGAAATATTAATTTGCAGGAAACAGTGCCCCGTGCTGTCATGTTGGAAATGGCGGGCTGATGTGGGCATCAGCCCCTACTGCACGAATATAATGCCGCTGAAACAAAAACACCGCATACTCCCGATAAGGTCATATGCGGTGCCGTATCAATTATGCGTATAGCTCCTCATAGTTATCGAGGAAGCTGAAGTCTCTGCCTGATATCTCATCATATTCCAGACCGCCGTTCACTACTCTGTATACCCATGTAAGCTCCTCATAGGAGTATGTATACTTTGCAAAAGGCAGCCATTCTACGCCGTTTCTTTTGGCTTGCTCATTAAAGGTATCTTCTCCGCTGTATTCAAACTCAGTTTTCTTCAGCTCGGAAATATTAGAGCCGTCATACCCCAGCCATCTGAGCATACCCTCGCCCATGTACGAATAAGCAAGAACGTATTTGTCTGATTCGGGGTCCCATGCAAATCCTGAATGTCCGCCGGGGTCACCGTCTGAGATAACTTTAAGCCCGAATTCATCATACGTGTAGTATGTATCCTGCGATTCTTCATCATTAGTTCCGCATTTGACTATAAGCTCAGGGATACCGTTGCTGTCCATATCGAAAAGGGTATAGGCAACATATACCGAGCCGGGCTGACATTCCAGCATAGCGTCTATCTTATCGGAAACAGCGCCCTTATATGCAGCTATGATATCGCTGAATTCAGGTGCAGAGCGTGTTGTTGTCTCAGGCTGCTGGATATTCTCGGCAGAAGTTGTGATAAGCTGTGTCTGTGCGGCAGTTGTATCCTGATTTGAGACAGAAGCAGCTGTCTTTGAAGAAGGCTTGACCGTCACTGTTTTTGCAGGCTCAGAGCTGTCGGCAGTTGTTTCCGCAGATACGGCTGTGCCGGCATTGGCAGTAGTATTCATGGTCAGTATCGTCTCGACAGAAGTTGTTTCCGCCAATGCAGTAGATGTAGTTACCGATACTGCCTGAAACGCCTGAGAAGTATAATTGCTCACCATTCCGGCTGATGTATCATCTGTAGATACCTCAGTTACAGGTTCATTTCTGTTATCACAGCCTGATGCGGTAACAGCTAAGACCGCTGCGAACGCAGCAGAAATATATCTTTTCATTATTGTCCCCCAGTACACCCGATATTGTTTCTGCCGCCGCAAATAAAGCATGGCAGTTCTATCGATGGTGTAAGATATGATCCGGTTACGACTTATGTTACAGTATTGCTATTACATAGGAAAAGTTTCAGCAAAATAAAGTATGAACAATTTATTACGAAATGTAACATTACAGACTATACTATATCAATATTATACACACTGTTTTCCGTAAAGTCAAGCATAAACTTAAAAGTCTGCATAATTTCACAATAACTATTGATTTATAAGCGCTCATGTGATATAATAGTACTATACAGGGGAGCTTGTGAGACAGGCTGAGAGGGAAGTCACGGTGCATGAAGTTAACTTCCGACCCTTTGACCTGATATGGATAATACCAGCGCAGGGAGTTCTTTTAATATGTTGATTAAAGGAACTGCGTCATGCGGTTCTTTTTATTTATAAAAGGAGGCGTTCATCATGATAAAAGTCAACGGCGAATCAATGGATATGGACGGAAAAACAGTCGCAGAGCTGCTCGAAGCTATGGATACCAGCAGTCAGCGTGTTGCTGTTGAGCTCAATATGGATATAGTACCAAGAGCTTCTTACGGCGAAACTGTACTCAAAGACGGCGACACCGTCGAAGTTGTACGCTTTGTGGGAGGCGGCTGATATGCCTATCCCTACAAGAGAAGAAATGTACAAGGCTCTGGAGGAAAGGCACGGTGCTGACATACAGAAAAAGCTGTCAGCGGCTAAAGTAGCAGTATGCGGTCTGGGAGGCCTCGGCTCCAATATCGCCATCGCTCTTGCAAGGGCAGGCGTGGGAAAGCTGCATATCATCGACTTCGATACCGTCGATATCTCAAACCTGAACCGTCAGCAGTACTTCCCCGATCAGCTGGGGCAGCCAAAGTCACAGGCGCTTTATGATACGCTTCACCGTATCGCACCCTACTGCGAGATAACCGCACATCAGCTGAAACTCAATGAGGAGAATATACCGGCTCTCCTTGCCGATGACGATATCATCTGCGAAGCCTTTGACAAAGCCGATCAGAAAGCTATGCTGGTGAACTGTGTGCTGGAGAAAATGCCGCAGAAGTACCTTGTTTCGGGTTCGGGCATGGCAGGCTTCGGGCCATCCAATACCATACAGACAAAACGTGTGACGAGCCGCTTTTACCTCTGCGGTGACGAGGTAAGCGATGTGGATGAGGGAATAGGTCTTGTTGCATCAAGAGTCCTTATCTGTGCAGGCCATCAGGCACACGCCATTGTACGCATCATTGCAGGTTTAAGCTATTAGCCGTTAGCCTTTAGCCGTTAGCCGTTAGCTTTTAGCTATCAGCCTTTAGCTAAAAGAATCGCCTGTCGGAGGATAATTAAAATAATATCAGTGATAGCTGATACAATAAGCTAAAGGCTAAAGGCTAACGGCTAAAAGCTAAAAACTAACAGAAAGGGAGATTTTATAAATGAATGACGATAAACTTGTAATCGGAGGACATGAGTTCTCATCACGTTTTATACTGGGTTCGGGAAAGTATTCCCTGAAACTTATCGAGGCCGCTGTGAAGTATGCAGGCGCTGAGATAATCACTCTCGCAGTCCGCCGTACAAACTCCAAGGACAACGAGAATATCCTTGACTATATTCCAAAGGGAGTAACTCTCCTGCCGAATACATCAGGCGCAAGAAACGCCGACGAAGCTGTACGTATCGCCCGTCTTGCCCGTGAACTGGGCTGCGGCGACTTTGTAAAGATAGAGATAATGCGTGATACAAAGTACCTCCTCCCCGACAATCAGGAAACTATAAAGGCTACCGAGATACTGGCAAAGGAAGGCTTTGTGGTAATGCCTTATATGTACCCCGATCTTAATACTGCCCGTGACCTTGTAAACGCAGGTGCGGCTACAGTTATGCCTCTTGCTTCGCCTATCGGTTCAAACAAGGGACTGGCTACAAGGGACTTCATACAGATACTCATTGACGAGATAGACGTTCCTATCATCGTTGACGCAGGTATAGGC
>JAFOMV010000217.1 GCA_017418765.1 Ruminococcus sp.
CTGTCTGCGTTATTCTTCTTGCCGTTTGAAAGCAAGTCTGCCTTGACAGACAAAATTTCTGCTCGTCATTTTTATCTGTTAGCGTTTATTGAATCAGTATCAGTTATTCTTTCCAGTGATTCTGAATGTCCGTTATCCCAGTGTATCAATAGCTTGTCATCACTTTCACGTTCAATAACTGCGCTTACGGGTTCGGTTTCAGATGAACTGAAGTGGAAAATGATACTGCTTCCTTTAAGTTCGTATTCAAAGGGCAAACCTATGCCTGATATCGAACCTGTGTATTTTCCGCCTGAAATGTCTGAGTAAAATTCAAACGTTCTGTCCTCGTTATATCCTGTGGCATACCATGAACCTGCAAGATATTCCTGAGTAATAACAGCTGTGGTTTCGGAAGCAGCTTCTGTACCTGCTTCGCCGGCGTTGTCCGTTTCAACGGGGTCAGAGACCGCCGTATCGGTGATCTCAGTTGATGAGGTTGTAACATAAGTCTCGTATACTGTAGTCTGTGCAGTGTAAACGGAGTTATAGCCGTTCCCGTCATCAGCTTCAGTAAAAGGCTCTGCGGTCACATTTTCTGTATATTCTTCCTCGTTTGTGTTGTCTTCTGTACTGCTGTCGGTAACGTCCTGAGCATTTGTTATGTTTCCGCCTGAGAGCGGATCCTTTACAGGCGGATCAAAAGTACTTTTGAGTTATAATGAGCCTGCAATAAGTACGAGTGCAGCAGCAGCGGCGGCGGCAGTACCGGCGATCTTTGTCCATATGGGACGTCTGTAGACTTCCGTACCTGATACTGTAATGCCGTTTTCGTCAAAATCTGTCTCTGCTGTTTTAGCGAGACATTGTTCGAGTATCCTTTTCTTTGCCTTTCTTCCCAGCATGGGGTAATCATGGGAAAGCTCCTCAACAGAATCATCATCTATATATTTTAATTCTCCGAGGCCATTTTTTTCATGTTCAGTCATATTCTCGTTTCACCCTTTCCCAGCAGCTGACTTATTTTTTTTCGGGCTCTGAGGCTCCGTTTTTGTACAGCATCTGCGGTCATTGAGAGCCTTTCGGCAATTTCACGCACAGTGCAGTCGTAGTAGTACTGGTAAATAATAATGGAACTGTCAGGTTCCCCCAGAGACTTTACAGTGCTCCAGAGTTTGCTCCGATACAGACGTTTATCCGCTTCGTCCTCTATATTTATCTCTGACGGCGGAAGAACGACGGTGTCATCATCAAGAGAAGGCCCTTCTTTTCTGGCGGTGAGCTGTCTGAACATATCAATGGCTCTGCGTTTTGCGATGGTACCGATAAAGGTCTTGAGGCTTCCTCCCTGAGAGGAGTAATTCTCTTTGTTCTTATAAATATCTACGAAAACATCACTTACGCAGTCCTCGATATCCTCACGGGTGCCGCATCTTCCGATCTTGCTTATCACAACAGCGTATACATAATTGCCGTAGGTATCGATAAGCAGCCTGTAAGCGGCTTCGGGGTCTTTTTTCAGAAGCTGTGTCCATTCGGGATCTGTCATACTATCACTCCTTGCAGGCGTTTCACGGTAAGGAGCAAAGCGTGGAATCGCCTGTATTATTGTTGTCTCTCTTTTGTTTTATCTATGGCAGCACCGCACAAAGCTGATATATCTTATGTATGAGCTTTGCGCTGCACTATATGGAACACATCTATAATATACATTCGGACAAAGCGGTCTGAATGGGACATATCATGTGCGATTTTTTTGGAAATATTGCAGTGGCTATCTGTAATTCTTAGCCAGCCTGTAATCAACAGCTCCCGAAAAAGGATCAAAACTTATCTCCTCATTATCAGGGGCAGCGATGAGATATGACTTCTTGTATGCTACGGGAATAAATCCGAACTGACCGAGTATGCCTCTTTCAGCGGATGAATAGGCATCCACGAGCTCGGCAGGCGTCGGACACCTGAGTATATCCGAAGAATAGCGGTAATCGCCGAGAGTATAACTCAGACAGGGCGTTTTTTCAAATTCGCCTATAACCGAAAGTCCGCTTGCAGACATACCTTTGACAGGATATAGGGCTATGCTGTAATCGCCGTTTTCTATGCGCTCTGTGAATTCCTTATGCGTCACATCCTCTATGCCGATGTAAATGCCGAGGGTATCCTGCCAGTTTTGTGAGAGCTGATGGAGCGGAGCCGAATTCATCACGGATGAATCCACCATTATTTTAACGCTTTTCAGCGAACGTGTACGGAGTTCTGTTCTTGCTTTTTCAAGATAGTTTTTCGCTTCCTTAACGTTGTAAACATCGAACATCTTCTCTGATGAGAGCTCTCTGTAGCTTCTGCCGAGAAGGTCTACAGCAGGCGGGATTATGCCGTATGCGGCAATAAGATCATCGCTGAGCTGTTCTGAAAGCGCCTCTCTGTCAATGGAAAGTGAGAGGGCTTTTCTCAGGTTAAGGTCAGAGTAAGTGTCATCTCCGGGAGCGAATATAAGTCCGAGAGTAGTGGCGGCACTGTCTGAAATGACATATTTTTCGGGATTATATCCTGACGGGTTCATGGTAGTGAAGCAGGCGGCAGCGTCCTCTTTGAAAAGCTGTTTTATCTCTGCTTCATCATCCTTTATCTCAAAGCTGAGGAATGAAGGGGATATCTCATAGCCGTCACGTTCATTTGCGCTGTTTGCTTTCATATAGAGAATGTTATTATGTCCGTAAGGATCATAGAACCACTGACGGACATAAAAAGCCCCGTTTGACATTACCGATTCATCGTCAAGGCCGTATCTGCCCTTGGTAGACAGGAAAAATTCCTCATTGCAGGGATATGCGGCAGGAGTTGTGAGAAGTTCGGGAAATTCCGCACACGGATAGTCAAGGTCAATTATCAGTGTGTGGTCATCGGGAGCAGAGACACCTGCCATTTCCAGAGCAAGCTCACCCTTTGAGATGAGCTCTCCATGCTTGATGCAGCTGAATCTTTCAGCAAAGGGCGAATGCATCGAAGGGTCAAGGATACGTTTCAGTGAGAACACATAGTCATCAGCGGTAACAGGGAAATATTCATCAGGCTCGATAACATCGTTCTTATTCCTGTCATAAAACCAGTAATTATCCTTGCGAAGGTGGAATGTATACTCTGTTCCGTTTGACGATACCTCATAGCTTTCCGCATTGCAGCAGTTGATATTGCCGCTGCTGTCAGTAGTAAGAAGTCCGCTGAACATGTTTTTTATAACGGTATTTGCTGAAGGGTCTGAAGCGTACTGCGGATCGAGAGTGCCGGGATCGCCCTGCAGCGCAAGACTGTACATATATCCCGAACCATCGCCTCTGTCATTATTTCCGCAGGAGGCAAATGAGACAGCGCAGAGTGCCGTACAGATAAGGGAGGGAGCTATATATTTTTTCATTCTGTCTCCTTTCGGCTAAAAGCTTCCCCCGACCGCATATTTTGCAGATCAGGGGATGGTATGGATTATCAGTTCATAAGGGCAGATACGATAAATCCACCTGCATTGTCACCTGAGATGGTGTAAGGCTTGTCCTTCGGTACGGGAACTTCCGTATTTCCTGATGGTTTAGCGGTTACATAGTAAACATTGTACAGATCATTTCCTGCTGTTATCTCAAGAGGATTGCTGCTCTTATGTTTTTTGAGTTCTTCGATGTATTCCTCAAGGCAGAGATCATTCTGCTTTATATATACAGCATGAGGCACACCTACATATCTGTATGTGTATGTTCTTGCACGTTCACCGGTATAAGATTCCTTGCCCTCGGGGAATCTGACAATGAATCCGAAGTCAGAGGCGTGTTCGTCTATCCATGAATAGTTTCCGAAAGCTGAGTAGTAGCCTGAGCTTGAACCATCTTTCGGGAAGATGCCTATATCGAAAGTACGGGCGGAGTGATAATCGGTAGAGCCGCCGGCAAATCCAGACAGACCGCTGTTGTATTTGTCATTCTGTTCCTCAAGGGTGCGGTATCCGCCTATAACTGTGATATCATTTTCGTTGCCCTCAGCGATAAAGCCCTGCATGAGAGAATCGAGATGTGAAAGTGCTGTTGAATCCAGTTTTGTTACCAGATCGCATACGCCGTAGCAGGATTTATCCATATGATCGAACATAGTGACCAGATCCGTATCATCCTCAGGGAACTGATAGGTATGGTCTGAATTTATAAGTATCAGATCACCCTTATAAGTATCTGAGAACGGGTGTACTTCGCTGCTGTATTTTTCAACGGCCTCATCTTCGTTTTCAGTTGGCTTTGTCTGTATTATACCCGGGGTAGAACCGTTAGTCGGATCAAGGTTATCCACAATAGCAGACTGTGAAGGGGATAACGTTGTTGACGGCTGAGTGCTGATATCCGCAGGCAAATCAGACTTCGGCGAGCAGCTGTTAACGCATGATGATATCACCATTGCAACAGCGGCGAGCAGCAGTATAGCGGCAAGCAGGCGGTCATATCTTATTTTATACCGTTTGGAAGTCTTGCTTCTTTTTCGGTTTCTTCTTGTATTTCCATCGCTCATAGCAAAGAATAATCTCCTTGTTAATAATATTCAGAAAGTCATTATTCCTATTATATCATACATATTCTGAAAAGTAAAGAATATTTTAGCTTTTTTGTAATGTTTACATGAATCATGCACATACTTATCACAGCTTATTCACTGTGAACGGCACGGCGGCGGTATTCTGACGGAGTAAACCCCTTATGCTGCTTGAACTGACGCATAAAATATGCATCACTGTCATAACCGCAGGTCTC
>JAFOMV010000218.1 GCA_017418765.1 Ruminococcus sp.
GCCGGGGATAGTATGCAGATACTCCTGCATCTTATCAGCCTCCGCAAAGGATAGACGGGCACAGTTCAGCTGCGATGTCAGGAACTTGGTCTTGAATGGCTTATCACCTGGCATAAGGAGCATATAGAAGCTGGTCTTCTGGCGGTTGCAGAGAAACAGGTTCTTGCATATCTTAGCACCAAGTACCTTTTCGATAGCAAGACAATCCTCCATAGTATCTGCGTGGTCGTGATCAGCTCGCTTGTATTCTATACCAAGAGCATCGAGTTTATCATATATAGCCATTTCAACGTCAGAGCGTTCATCTGTCGGACGTCCGCTGTAAAGTGTATTATCAATATTCATATTAATGCTCCCTTACCAGTTATCGCGCATAAGGAAATCTGCTATATGCACTATCTCAATGCCGTTATCGTTCCCTAAAGCAAGTGTGTCGCGGCAGACCACATATTTATGGTAGTGATCCTTTATATCCATAAGATTTGCAGTCTCACGGCCGGATCCGTCGGGAAGCTGAACACAGACCTGAACATATATCCTTTCATCTCTGCGAACGGCAACAAAGTCGATCTCTTTGGTATTGTTCTTGCCAATGTAGACATCATAACCCCTGCGCTTCATTTCGAGGTACACTATATTCTCGAATACAGCTGAAAGCATTTTTGTATCGAAGCCCATCTGACTGTACTTGATAGAAATATCAGAAAGATAGTATTTTTCCTGAGTTTTGAGCACTGCCTTACCCTGAAGATCGTAACGCTGACAAGGATAGATGATAAACGCTTCACCCAGCCACTTCAGATAGTTGTAGATAGTCTCAACAGAAAGACTGCGGTTCTCACTTTTCAGGAACTTCACTATCGTATTCGCCGAGAAGGTCATACCAACATTTTCAATCACATAACGGACAACTCTGTCGAACAGCTCTTTATTGCGTATCTTATGACGCTTGGAGATATCTCTTGTGATGACGGATGCGTATATACCGTCAACGATCTGATACGCAGCCTTTGTATCGAAGCTGCTGATACCAACAATAGGAAAACCGCCGTACTGAACATATTCATCAAATACGTCTCTTGCCTGAGACACATCTTTATTCTTGAAAGTCAGGTACTCACGAAGCGAAAGAGTATATACAGGGATCGTCACATATCTTCCGGTGAGGTATGTGGATATCTCACTCGACATCAGCTTGCTGTTTGAACCGGTGACATATATATCAACATCGCTGTTTTCAAGAAGGTCGTTAATGACCTTCTCCCAACCTTTTATTTCCTGTAATTCATCAAGAAGCAGATAGCATCGTCCTTTACCGGATATATCATTTTTCAGGTCAGAATACATATCCTTTGCTGAAAAATCTTCATACATGATTTCGTTGTATCTGCGTTCAATGATGTTTTCTTTTGAAACTCCGTGCTTTACGAGCTCATCAGCTACCATTTCAAGTATAGTGGATTTACCGCAATTTGCCTCCCGATACTTTGACGAACGGGATTATTGATCCTGTCAAAAATCCGGGCTAACTCCGGAAATTGCGGCAAATCTTAGCATTCTAAGGACATCGTTATTGATAATCCAACTAAACCTTGCCGTTTTTAACTCGCCAGAAATAAAAAACTCTCCATTTTACGGCAATTTGATTACCCTGTCTTATGGATTGTGGCAAGGTTTAATTGGGGGAGCAATAGTAGTAAAAATGGTAGTAAACACAGGGTGTTTTACTACTAAGGAATTGGAGCCGATTTCTATACATAAAACGGTTGCTTCATCACTCCACAGCAAAACTTTCCGTTTTCAAATCGCAATAGTATCTTCCGGTTTCTGCCGTGAATCTCAGAACACAGTAATCAAGATCAGTAACGCCGCCTTTATAGAACAGTGTGTCTCCTTTGCGCCAGATCATATCCTTAGTCTTTTGATCGGTCAGCACTTCCATTTTTCCTTTCAGCATAATACCTGTATATTTGATCAGACCTTTATGATAAAAGTAAA
>JAFOMV010000219.1 GCA_017418765.1 Ruminococcus sp.
TAAAGAAAATGGCCCTGCTATACCTTCTTCATTCGATATGGGCGCTCTCTTTACTGAGGCTCAGAAGACTGCAAATAAGATAACCATCGAAGCTCAGAGAAATGCTGACAAGGTTACTAAGGAAGCTAAGGAAGAAGCAGATAAGATAGTAAATGATGCTAAGATCGAAGCTGAGACTACTATCGCAAATGCAAATAAGACTGCTGATTCTACTATTGCTAAGGCTAATACAACTGCTGATAATTGTATCAAGGAAGCTAATGATATGGCAAGATCAGCTGTTGACGAGGCAAACAGGAAGGCTAAGACTACTGTTGATGAGGCTAACAAGCAGGCTAAAAATGCTGTTGACGAGGCAAACAGACAGGCTAAGGAAACAGTTAATTCTGCTAATGCTCATGCCGATAAGGTAAATGAGATGACATCCACTGTACGCTCAATGCTCCTTAACGAGATCAACAGCGTAAATACTAAGTTTGATGATATTTCAGCTGTTATCAAGAGACTTGCTGATCAGGCTGCTGACAGAATGGGCGAGGCTCAGGTCATCATCGGTGAGGCTAAAAAGGCTGTGGATAAGGGCGAAAATGACGGCAAAATACAAAAGGCTGAGGCTCCTGTAGCTAAATTTGAGGCTGCTGTAGCTCCAACTGTTGATGTAAAGCCATCTGCTGTAAACACAGATATAAAGTCTGATAAGAAGGAGAATGACACAAAGCCTAATGCTCCTTTCGCAAACATGGGCGATAAGTCATTCAATAAGCCTAATAACAACGGCTTTAACAATAATAGTTTTAACAGCAATAATAACAATAATAAGCCTGCTGATCCTAAGGCTGCTCAACAGAAGAAGCTGTCAAATATCAATATGGATATGGCTGAACTTCTTAAAGCCGCTGAGGAAGAAGCTGCAAAGAATCCGGAAGAAGAATAATAATTGTGCACATCTCACTTTCCCTTTATTATGGGAAAGTGAGGTGACACAGCGATAATGCGTTGACTGAAATTACTCTTTATTATAATAGATTCCGTTGGAGAATCCGGAATGTTGGGTGGATATCTTGCTTGAATTGGATCTCGATTTGAATGACTTTTGCTGTAAAACAGATGAGGAACTCGCCGTGCTGGCAAAAAATGATAAAGCAGCTGCTGGTGTTCTGATATCCCGTTACTCCAAGCTTATTTTCATAAAATCAAAAATCTATGCAATTTCCGATACCGACTGTGAAGATCTGCATCAGGAAGGATTTATGAGCCTTCTCAAAGCTATAAATGCTTATGACCCTGCTAAAAACGTAAAGTTTTCGACATTTGCTGAGGTCTGTATCGTCAACCGGATGAAAACTTCTGCTGCACGTATGAGAAGAAATATGCGTGATGGCGAAAGAGTTGACGAAGATGAGGCGGCAGATATGCTGTCTGTTGAGGAAAACCCTGAGAGCATATTTTTGTATAAAGAGTTTTTTTCCGAAATGCTCGGAAGTATCGATTCTGTGCTTTCTCCTGCCGAACTAAGAACGTTCCGTCTTTGTATGCAGGGGATGACCTATAAACAGGCCGCACTGGAACTTGGAGTCACGGAAAAATCCGTTGACAATGCCATGCAGAGAGCGAGAAAAAAGATACGTGCGCTGTATCAGCAGCGTAAAGACAATTAAAATATGGCCGTGTAGCTTAATCCAAAGAGCGTTGTTTTACAAAGGTGTAGGTGAGAATCCAACCGTGGTCTAATAATTTAAGCGAGGTATAATAAAATGTACGAAGACAAGACATTAGTCTGTAAAGAATGTGGAAACGAATTCGTTTTCACTGCAGGCGAACAGGAATTTTATGCTGAAAAGGGATTTGTAAATGAGCCGCAGAGATGCAAGGCTTGCCGTGACGCAAGAAAGAATGCAGGAAGAGCTGAAAGAGTAATGTATACAGCTACTTGTGCATCATGCGGCGGCGAAGCTAAGGTGCCTTTCGAGCCAAAGGAAGGCAGAGCTGTTTATTGCAGCGAGTGCTTTGCAAAGATGAATGAGGCGTAATTGAATACAGGTCCTACAGCACAGCTATCCGGCTGTGCTGGGATTTTATATAATAACCTTTTCACTATCTGAAAATGTTTTGTCATAGTTTGCCGTTGCGGCGGCGTATAGATATACTCAGGGCAAAAACGCATAATATGATTTGTTCGGCGTTGCCTAAAATAAACTGAGCGTTAGTCCGACATTCAGAAAGAGTATCGCAGGCGGCTGTTGATCTACAGTTTGCCTGATTTTTTTGTAAAGAGGTGCAGATATGCTTGATAATAGATTAACTGCGTGTGCGGAGCTTGTGGGCGGTGATGGTATAGTTTGCGATGTGGGAACTGACCACGCCTATCTCGCTGCCGAACTCATCAACAGCGGCAAATGCAGCAAGGTCATTGCTTCTGATATAAATGAAGGCCCGCTGGATTCAGCAAGAAAAACTGTAGAAAAATATGGTATCACAGATAAAGTGGAGCTTGTTCTCTCCGACGGACTGAAAAACGTTTCTCTTGACGGAGTATCGGATATTGTGATCGCAGGCATGGGAGGTGAAACTATTGCCGCAATAATTGGCAGTATAAAAAGTATGCCGTATTCAGTGGCACGATTCATCCTCCAGCCAATGACTAAGACGGAATTACTTCGTAAAGAACTCTATAAATTGGGATTTACCATCGCTGAGGAGCGTACAGTTGAGGAAGGCGGCAAGCTTTATGTTGTAATGCTCGTGGACGCTCGCAGCAGTTTTGAAGGATGGCTGACGGAAACAGAGTCGCTTTACGGCTTTTTTGATGGCGAAAACGGCAAAATATACAGGGAGAATGAGAGTGAGCGCTTGTCAAAAATTGCGGTCAGTCTTGAAAAGGCAGGCAAGCAGGCTGAAGCAAAACACTATGAAGCGCTGTCATACCGTATGAAAAACGGTACAGGCGTGGAGAAAATTGATGACGTTATTTCGTACCTTAACTCGATCTATCCTTTCAATTTACAGGAAAAATGGGACAATTCGGGCTATCTGGTGGAAAGCCGAGGCACAGAGGTAAGCAAGATCCTTCTGTCTCTTGATATTACAAATGAGGCAGTCAGGGAGGCTGATCTCAAGGGAGCCGAGCTGATAATTTCTCATCATCCCGTGATTTTTGATGCGAGAAAACGTCTGGTTCGTACTGATCCTGTTTATAAGCTGGTTCAGTCAGGCATCGGTGCGCTGTGTATGCATACCAATCTGGATATTGCAGAGGGCGGCACAAATGGCGTGATACTGCAAAAATTCCGGGAAGCGTTCAGGATATCTTCTGAGCCTGAGCCATTTGAGGAGATCGGCAGTGAGAATAATCTGGGATGGATAGTCACGCTTGATGAGCCTGTGGAAACTGAAACTTTCGGAAAAAGCATCAAGCAATTATTTGGCTGTGAGTATGTAAGGGAGTCACGCAGCAGCAATCATCAGTTATCAAAAATTGCGTTCTGCTCAGGCTCAGGCGGCTCTATGCTTAGGCTTGCAGCAGATAAAGGCTGTGACGCTCTTGTTACAGGTGATGTCAAGCACGATGTCTGGATAGACGCAAACAATAGCGGCATCGCCCTTTTTGACTGCGGTCATTTCCACACCGAGAACATCGTTCTTACTGAGCTAAGGCGTGTGCTTGAAGATAAGTTCCCACAGCTTGACGTTGAGATCGCAGAGGCCTCGGCAGACCCCTGCGTATATATCTGAGGTGGGCTGATGAGTATACTTATATGTCCCGTTTGCGGAGGAAATCTGGAGAAAACTGAACACAGCTATGTTTGCGTGAAGGGGCACAGCTTCGATATTGCACGGAGCGGATATGTGAATCTGCTGCTCTCAAAGCACGTGGGCAAAACTGTTCACGGCGATAATAAGCTGATGGTGAATGCGAGGCGTGAATTCCTTGAAAAAGGCTATTATGCGCCGCTTATGGATGCTCTCTGTGACAAGGCTGAGGAGTTCTTCAAAGGCAGGGTGCTTCTGGACGCAGGCTGTGGCGAGGGATACTATACTACCGCAATATATGAAAGATTTGAGAAATCGGATATTGCTGCTGTTATGTTTGGTATAGACATATCAAAAGCAGCGGCAGAAGCTGCTGCAAAGCGCAAAAATAGCATTACTTTTGCGGCGGCAAGTGTGTTTCATATGCCTGTTGCGGACTTGTCCTGTGATATGCTCGTGACTATGTTCGCTCCCTATTGCGGCGAGGAGTATCTGCGTGTACTGAAAAAAGGCGGCATAATGATCATGGCGATCCCATCCGAAGATCACCTGTGGGAACTGAAGCAGGCGATATATGATACACCATATAAAAACAAGGTAAAGCCCTATGAACTTGATGGATTCGATCTTGCTGACAAAGTGCGTATCACCTACGATATGCAGATCGATAACCATGATGATATCATGTCGCTTTTTTCCATGACACCGTATTTTTACCGCACAGGCAGGGAACAGCAGGAACGTCTGGCGGGTATCAACTCAATTTGTACAAAAGCTGACTTTGAATTACTGATATACCGCAGAATGTGACGGGACAGCTGACAATGACATGATAAATGGGAAGAAAGATCGTATTTCTTCCTGCTAAGATTTGAAAGGAATGATCTGATGGCTCTTGACGGCGCATTTCTCTATGCAGTTAGAACCGAACTTCTGCCACTCATCGGCGGCAGAGTTGAAAAAATACATCAGCCCTCACGTGAGGAGATAGTGATATCCATACGTACACGTCAGGGTAGCAGAAAGCTTTATATTTCAGCAAATGCAGGCAGTGCCCGTGTTCATCTCACCGAAAAGAGCGTGGATAATCCGCAGACACCGCCTATGTTCTGTATGCTTCTGAGAAAACGTCTCGGCAGCGGCAAACTTATCGATATCCGTCAGGACGGACTGGAACGTGTCCTGTTCCTCGACTTTGAATGTGTGAATGAACTGGGCGATATCGTCACGGTTACTCTTGCCTGCGAGATCATGGGAAGATGCTCAAATCTCATTATCATAAGCCACGAGGGAAAGGTCATTGACAGTATCAAGCGTGTGGACGAGGAAATGTCACGTGAGAGAATGGTCCTCCCCGGTATGAAGTATACGCTTCCGCCCCGTGATGACAGACTGAACTTCCTGACAGCCGAGCCCCAACAGATAAAACAGCGCCTTGCTGCGGAGAGACCTGCTGAACTTTCAAAGGCTCTCATCCGTACCTTTGAAGGTATTTCTCCTGTGCTTGCACGTGAGTGGACGTTTTTTGCAGGCAGGGGAGCTCATATCGACAGCGATACCATCAGCGAAGATCAGCTGGACCGCCTGATGTTTGCGATAAAGCGTACCCGTGAACAGCTGACAGAGGGGGAGTGCTGCTTTTCTGTAGTCACCGACAAGGAAGGTCAGCTCAAGGACTTTTCTTTCATCCGCCTTTCTCAGTTCGGCACTCTCATGTATACAAAGGAACTCGGCTCAGCGTCTGAACTTCTTGATTATTTCTACTATGAACGTGACCGTGCTGCCCGTACCAAGCAGAGAGCAAACGATCTTTTCAAGCTGCTTGTGAATCTTACGGAGCGTACTTCCAGACGTATCAGCGTACAGCGTGAAGAACTTGCCGCTTGTGCGGATAAGGACAGGTATAAACTCTGCGGAGACCTTATCTCTGCCAATATGTACCGCATAAACAAGGGCGACAGTGCCGCATTGCTGGAAAATTTCTACGATGAGGACTGTCCGCAGGTGAAGATCGAACTTGACGTGCGGAAAACTCCTGCACAGAATGCTCAGTACTATTACAGTGAATACAAGAAAGCCGTGACCGCAGAGGAAAAATTAGCGGTGCAGATCGAAAAGGGCGAGGAAGAATTGCAGTACCTCGACAGCGTTTTCGATTCCCTTA